>JAGHBN010000151.1 GCA_021160985.1 Thermococcus sp. | reverse complement strand
TCTCGGGAATTCTGACCGAGGCAGTTAGGAAGTACCGCACCGGGAAGTACCGCGTCGAGGATTTGGCCTACTCCTTCCAGGAGACGGCGTTTGCGGCGCTCGTTGAGGTCACCGAGAGGGCCGTTGCGCACACCGGAAAAGATGAAGTCGTCCTCGTTGGCGGCGTCGCGGCGAACAACAGGCTGAGGGAGATGCTCAAAATCATGGCCCAGGACAGGGGGGTTAAGTTCTTCGTCCCGCCCTACGACCTGTGCAGGGACAACGGCGCGATGATAGCGTACACCGGGCTGAGGATGTTTAAGGCCGGAATCAGGTTCTTCCTTGAAGAGACCGTCGTGAAGCAGAAGTTCAGGACGGACGAAGTCGAGGTAGTATGGAGTTAGGGGTTGCTCGCCGTAGTTTCCCGCGGGTTTGCATTCCATTTCTTCGCAGTGGTGGGGCCGGGAAGCGAGCCTCTTTATCCGGGAGGGATTTCAATGAGTTAACGCTCGCCTCAGGTCGCCCTTCAGAACTTCCTCTTAATCTTCATCGTATACTTGGGGTATATTTCGTCCGTGAACCTGACGAACTTCATTCTCCTCGGTGACTCTTTTATGGTTATCTCCTCCTCGGGGTCCAAATAGCGGTAGAACTGGCCGTCTATCGAGAGGATTATCTCCCTGGTCTCTGAGACGTTTACGACATCTATCCTGCTCTTTGAGGGCACTATCATGGGCCTGGAGCTGAGGGCCACCGGCGCAACGGGCACTATGATGACGACATCGAGACGAGGATCAACGAAGGGTCCCCCCGCACTCATGGCGTAGCCTGTGGATCCGGTGGGGGTGGAGAACAGGACGCCGTCGGCCCTCACCTCGTCGGCAAGCCCTCCATCCACGTAGTATTTTAAGTGGATTATCTTTCCGGGGATTCCGGTGAGGACGGCAACCTCGTTGAGGGCATCGGGAACCTTTTCTCCAGATTTGAGCACGGGCCTCAGCTTCATTCTTTCGTCTATGTGGTAATCACCCTCCAGGAGCTTGCTGATGGCGAAGAACGTTTCGTGGGGTTCAACTTCGGTGAGGAACCCCAGGGTGCCCATGTTGATTCCAAGGATGGGTATGTCCCTCTTGGTTCTGTGCTCTACCCTCAGTATCGTTCCATCGCCGCCGATGACGATGATGAAGTCCACGTCAAACTCCTCGAGCGGAGAAACATCACCCTCGTCGAACTCCCGCAGGTGGGAGTAGGTCTCTTCATCGACGAGAACCTCGTAGCCGCTCACCTTCAGAAAGTCGTATACTCTGTAGGCGAGTTTGAGGGCATCTACCCTGTCTCTTCTCGCAACTATTCCAAACTTCATTCCTCCCACCTTCCTACCCATTGAGAACCTCTCTGCTGGTGGCTACTTCCGGGAGAGTGCTTGTGGAGAATGCTGCTGTTTTCCGGTTCATTACGTTTCCCTCTCTCCACCCGGCTGGGCCTCTCCCATCTCCACATCTTTTTCATCTTCTCCAGTTAAACCTTTCTTTTCTTCTGTTACCTTTATCCCGAAGTGGGCCGTTATTACACCGCCGGAGAAGGTGGGGATCCAGTAGGATATAAGCCTCTCCAGTATCGTTGCCGTCACGGCCACCTCCTTGTCTATGCCGAGGAGAACGTAGACTGCTGAATTGACGGTTTCTATGAGGCCGGCGCCTCCGGGTATTATGCTCACGAGCCCTATAACAACGCCCGCCATCTGGACGACCATAACGTCGAGAAGCCTTATCCCGTAGTTCAGACTGTGAAAGACGAAGTACGACCTCAGAAGGACGAAGAACCACGAGAGAAGCGAGTAGAGGAGTGCAATGAAAAAGCTCCTCTTGTCCCTCATCAGGAGCTTAAAGCCTGTCTGGAACTTGGGCACGTTGACTTCGATCAGGTGTATGAACTTCTTCTCGTACTTATTCATTCTGTTGGGCATGATTTTGGAGAGGAGGTCGAAGGCCCAGTAGGAGACTCTCTTCGTCCTCCCCTCGTTGAGAAAGATCGCGAGGGAGGTTACTATGAGGGCCGCGAGGAGGACGTCGAGGAGAAGGAGCATCAGGGTCAGGCTCCAGGAGCCGAGGGTGTAGACGTAGACAGTTGACATCAGGATCATAACGACAATGGGTATCATGTCCAGAACCCTGTCGGCCATCACCGTTGCGAGAACCGGTCCGTATTCCCCGTCGGAGCGTTTTGATATGTAGTACATCCTCACGGGCTCTCCGCCGCCCTTGGCCCCCGGCGTGATGTTGTTGACGAAGATTCCCGCGAAGAGGGCCCCCAGTATTGTCCTGAAAGAAGCGTGGATGTTGAGGCTCTTCAGGAGAACGCGCCATCTGAGGGCCCACAGGAGGATTCCGGCTATGTAAGCGGCTACGGCCAGCAGGAAATAGTCGAGCCTTGCCCCTTTTAGAACTTCAATAACCCTCTCTAGGCCCGCCCACTTTATGAGCAGGATTATCATGATCACGCCAAAGGCTAGGAAGGGTGCCTTTTTCTTGTCCATACCTACACCTTCCTGAGCTTGGCTATGAAGAAGCCCTGGGTCAGGTGTCTGTTGGGGTAAAACCTCTGAACCTCATCGAGGTCGATTCCATGGGAGCCCACAAAGAGACTTTGTTCTTCAAGCTTTAAGCCTTTTTCCAGCATGTATTTGACGTTGGCCTCGTTCTCATCGTAGCTCAGCGTGCAGGTTGAGTAAACCAAAACGCCGCCCCTTCTCAGGGATTTTATTGCAGCCCAGATAAAGGCCCTCTGGTAACGGGCCGTCGCCTCGATGTCCTTCGGCGTCCTGCTCTCCCAGAGCTTTGGCCTTATGCCGAGGGCGGTGCACGGTGCATCCAGGAGTATCTTATCTGCCTGGAGCCCGAGCTCCGGTAACTTCCTCGCGTCCATTCGGATAAGCTTGACGTTCTTCACTCCGAGCCTGTTGAGCTCCTCCTCCATCTTCTTCAGCCTGTTCCTTGATTTGTCTATTGCTATTATCTCGCCCCTGTTCTGGAGGAGCTGGGCTATGTGGCTCGTCTTTCCGCCCGGAGCAGCGGCCATGTCTATTATCAGCTCCTCCTCACTCGGCTCAAGGACTCTCGCGGTTACCATCGAGGGAAGGCTCTGGGCGTAGAAGAGGCCCCCCTTGAAGCTCTCCAGCTCGCTCAGGCTCGGGAGCTTGAACTTGGGCAGGGTGACCTCGACTGCCAGGCCCCTTGTCGAGACTACCATCTCCTTTGCGCTCATTCTGGCTATTCCAATCCCGACGAGCAGGCCCCTTGGGTCGCGTATCTCGACCTCGTCGCCGGGCTTTATGTTCTTGTCAGCTTGGAGTACTCCGGGGGCGTAGAGGTGCGCCCCCTGGTAGACGCTCTCGCTCGCGAACTTGTTGGCCCTTACCACCGGCAGGCCCGGCTCGTAGTCGTCGGGAAAGTTCGGGCCCTTGCGCTCGAAGTAGATGCCCTCCTTGAGGTAGGGGCTCCTCTTCGGCTTGAGGCCCTCTTTCCTTAATATGCTCATGAGCTTCTGCCTGCTCGTCTTCAGGGTGTTGACGCGGATATAATATTTCTCGACGGGAGTTCTGAGGGACGCCATTATCTCCTCTGCCTCGTCCCCGAAGAGCTTACGGTAGTACTCCCTGAGCTCCGCTGGAAACGCTTCCTCTGGACTCATTACGACACCTCAGAGTTCGAAGATTTCAAAGCGCTTTCCGGTCTCTATGAGTTCCAAAAGCCCTTTCTTCAGCTCCTCAACACTCTCAAAGTCCGCCTCGAACTGGAATATCTTTTCATCGCTGTCCTTGATCCTCTGAAGGATTTCTCTCGGAGAGGTTTTCTCGTCTTCCCTCCAGTTGTAGACGTCGCTCAGGAAGTCCTGGGCGCCGTATATGAAGCTCCTCGGGAAGAGCTCGAGGAAGAGGGCCAGAAACTCCTCACTTATCCTGTCCTTCGGGATTGCAACGACGAAGTAGTAGCTCTCCGGCGTCACCCCCACCTCAATCTGCGGCTTTATCTCAAACGCCGGGTGGGGGTAGTCCATTCTAACCCACTCGCCGTCGAGGAAGATGTAGGCTCCAAAGGCCTCCTCGACGTCCTCCACTTTGAAGCCCTTCTCGGGAAGCTCGGCCTTAAGCTCCTCGTTGAGGGTGAAGATGCTCTCCCACATTCTGTTCAGGAACTCGTGGATCTCTCTCACGTTCATTTCTCTCACCTGAGGAGGAAAGGAGGGAACCTTAAAAAGTTCATCCCTTCATCATGTCCTCAAGCATCCGGTTGAGCTCCCCCATGATGTTCGTCTGAATCGTCTCCTCGTAGGTTGCTATCCTGACGTTGTACTTGACCCTCAGAAGGCTGAGGTTCAGGAAAATATCGGCTCTCACCCTGCTCCTCTCGCCGTTCTGGACATGCAGGGCCCACACCTTCGGAAGTTTGTCCTCGTAAATGTAAACCTCCGCATCTATGGTGGCGTACCCCTGTTCATGTAGTTTATCAGGGATCTTGTGAGATTGTTGTTGTCTATCAGTAGGGAGAGCTCCATATCGCCCTTCGTGTTCCAGTATTTGAATTCCTTGAGGGACTCAACTCTGGCACCTGTAAAGTTCAGGGACAGCTCTTTCAGGCTGATTGGGACGAGCAGGGGATGCCCCAGGTCGACGCTAATGATGATTTCGGTTGTTTTCTCGTTCGCGTTGCCCCATCTCGCTTCCGCCCTGGGTTGGACGGTAATGAGGGCGTATGTCACATATCCAATCCAGATGAGCACTACCAGGAGAGCTCCGAGTAGTATCGGCTTCAGGTTCATTTTTCTCCCATCTATTCTTGTTCTTCATTTCTTTAAAGGTTTAGAACTCCCGGGGCCGGGAAAAGAATCGCTAAATTTAAAACTTCCCCATTCGAGTGGTTTTGGGGTGGAGGAATGGAGCTCTCGTCGCTGCTGTGGGCAATGTGGTACATACTTCCCGCTTACGTTGCTAACGCTTCACCCGTCATCGTCGGTGGGGGCAGACCGATAGACGGCGGGCGACTCTGGCGTGACGGGAGACGGCTCTTTGGAGACGGAAAGACGTGGAGGGGTTTTATTGGTGGTGTCCTCCTGGGAACCCTAACAGGCGCTGTCCAGTATGCCATCACCCCGGACTTTTACGGCTCCCTTAAAACAGCTCTCATGCTCGCTTTTCTGCTAGCCTTTGGTGCCCTTCTCGGTGACATCATAGGGAGCTTCATCAAAAGGCGCGCAAACCTGCCCCGCGGTGCCCCTGCCATCGGTCTCGACCAGCTGGGCTTTCTCATAAGTGCGCTTGCCCTCGCTTATCCGGTTAAAACCCTTGATTCCGGTCAGATAATCTTCCTCCTGATAGTCTCGCCCTTCGTCCACTGGGGGGCCAACTACTTCGCCTACAAGATGGGCTGGAAGAGCGTGCCCTGGTAGCAAAACCGTCCAGCAACCCTTTTTAACCATCCCTCCAACTTTCTCCGGTGGTGTGAATGAGGATCAAGTTAAGGTATTTTGCCCGCTACCGCTCCCTTGTCGGAAAGGGCGAGGAGGAGCTTGAGGTTCCTGATGGGATAACGGTTAGAGAACTCATCGATATTCTGAGAGAGAGGCACCCTGTTTTGAAAAACGAAGTATTCGCTGAGGATGACGATTTGGCTGACGTCAACGTCTCGCGCAACGGCCGCTACGTTCGCTTTGATGAGATGCTCGAGGACGGGGACGTAGTTGCCCTCTTCCCGCCGGTGAGTGGTGGTTAAAATGCTGAGCGAGAGGGAACTCGAAAGGTACGACCGGCAGATAATGATATTTGGAACGGAGGGTCAGGAGAAGCTCAAGGGCTCCAAAGTGGCTGTGGTTGGAGTCGGCGGTCTTGGAAGCCCTGTTGCGTACTACCTGGCGGCTGCAGGGGTGGGAACAATACTCCTTATAGACGAACAAACGCCGGAGCTCAGCAACCTGAACAGGCAGATACTCCACTGGGAGGAGGATATTGGAAAGAATCCAAAGCCTCTGTCCGCCAAATGGAAGCTCGAGCGCTTCAACTCTGACATCAAGATAGAGACGTTCGTGGGCAGGCTAACGGAGGAAAACGTTGATGAGGTTCTCGACGGCGTTGACGTGATAGTCGATTGCCTCGACAACTTTGAGACCCGATTTCTCCTCGACGATTACGCCCACAGAAAAGGGGTTCCCCTAGTTCACGGTGCCGTGGAGGGCACCTTTGGTCAGGTAACGACAATAGTTCCGGGGGTAACTAAGAGTCTCCGGGAGATATTCCCGAACGCTGGGAAAAAAGAGGGGAAGTTTCCAATACTCGGGGCAACGGCCGGAGCTGTTGCATCGATACAGGTCTTAGAGGCGATAAAACTGCTGACGGGGCTCGGGGAGCCCCTTCTGAACAGGTTTCTGATAGTGGATCTGGCATTCAACACCTTCGATGTGGTTGATCTCAGGTAGGGGTCTCCACATTCATCTTTTTGTTTATAGAGGTTATCTCGTAGCTGCTGAGGCCCTTGGCGCTGATTTTTATTGTCATCTGGCCGAGGATGGGATCTTGGACGACGCTGGTAGTGACAACGGTGTACTCCAGTTCCACGCCTTTGAGTTCTCCTCCTTCGAAGGTCAGGGTGAGTCTTCCGCCCTTTATCTCTATTCCGGTATCCTCTGTGACGGCAAGGTAAAGTATCGCGAGCGCCTTAACGTCCTGCCAGCTTAGAGTGTATGTTAGTTCGGTGGTTTCACCGTTTCTGATGACCTCGTCGGGATTTTCGGTTATGTACTTCCTGGCAAGGGAGGCCGGGTTGTAATTCCAGATGAAGGGTGAGGTGTTCTCAGTAACGTTCAGGGAGCTAATTCCGGCCCCTATCGTTGTTTTGAGGTAAGTCTTCCCGTCCTTTATGATTCTTACCGTCCTCAGGGTGGTGTTGTCGGGCTCGGTTATGGTGGTGGTGTTTATTACAGCCTCAGTGGACGTAAAATCTATGTACCCGCTCTCCAGCATCGAGAGGGCTATGGTGTTGTTCTGACTGAGGTTGCCCATGAGAACGGTTACGTTCATGTGTATGCTGGTTCTGCCCAGGTAGGTGAACTCTTCTATTTCTTCGAGGGAGGTTTTGAGAACTTCAATTGGGTTCTGGCTCGTGGTAGTGGTGGTTTTGGTGGGTGTTGGGATGGAGCTGCTGCTGGATTCGGTTGGCGGCGTGGTGGATGTCGTTGAGTTAGAATCTCCAAGGCAGCCGCCTGCGACCCCAATTAGGAGTATGAGGAAGAATGCGAGGAGCCTTTTTCTCATTCTTTCACCCGGTGAGGATATCTCCCCCAGGACTTAAACCTTTTGGGATAATGTTAATAGGGCTCTGCGGTATGTGTTTAGGGGTGGTTGGATGAAGGTCAGGGTTACTGAGGATAGGTTCAGCGTTGATGAAGCCCTTTCTTATGTTTCCTGCAGGGAAGCTGGAGCGTATGTGGTGTTTCTCGGCAGAGTAAGGGAACACAGCAGGGGTAAAACGGTGAAGAAACTGGTATATGAGGTTTATGAGGAAATGGCCCTGAACGAGATGGAGAAGATAAGGAAAGAGGCCCTGGAGAAGTTCGGGATTATTGACATGCTTATCTGGCACCGCGTTGGGGAGCTCCCCGTCGGAGAGGACACGATTCTCGTTATAGCTGTCTCTCCCCACAGGGAGAAGGCATTCGAGGCCTGTATGTGGGCGGTGGACGAGGTTAAACACAGGGTTCCCGTATGGAAGAGGGAAGTCACGGATGAAGGTGTCTTCTGGATTGAGGGGGAAAGGGCTATCCCCGATAGGTGATTTTTCATTTTTTGCATACTATACAAAGAGGTATGCAAAATCCGAATAGAAAAAGTATATATACGGATTTCTCCTTTTTCAGTACGGTGGTGCATGTGGAGAAGGTGAGTTATGAGTCATCTACCTTTGTTCCTGCTGGAATCTCACCAAACATAGTGGCCGTGGCAAAACCACCCTGGGCCAACAGGCCTCACTCAGGAAAACTGGAGAGGCTTATACTTCAGCTTGGGGCTGGAAAGGGAAAGTTCTCGGAGGTCACGGGCATACCCAGGTCAATAGGCTGCATTGGAAACAACAGGTTCATACTGAGAAGGGACCCCCTGAGTGTTGAACGCGTAAAGGAGCTGATAAGGGAGTTCAGGGACTTAAACGGTGGGGAACTCTGGCTCACAAACTACGATAACGTTGATTACCTTCTTTCCATGGCCGCTTATGCCGTTGAGATAGGTGTTCCAGAGGTCTATGCCGTTGTCCTCCTCGAGGACATTGATAAAGTTAAGCCCGTGGAGGGCGTCAGAACTGTGGTGGAGCTTGAGTACTCCGAGGAGAACATCAGGAAGCTTGAGGAACTTGAAGGGGTTCACGGTGCGCTGATCACAGTTCCAGGATACGAGTTCAAGAACCTCAAGGAAAGCTGTGTGAACTTTCAGGGGGAGGTTTACCTCGACGTGCTCTTTCCAGGCTCTGCGAAGCGGCTCGACTTCAACGTCATAGAGGTCAGGAGGGTGCTGAACCCAAGCGTGGAGGATTACCACGTCTGCCTGGCAGGAACCCTTGCCGTAACGGCTGACGGCTACGCTCTTCCGTGCCCCCTGCTCAGGAACTACGTAGTTGCAGATATGAAAAGGGATAGTATCAAGGACGTATTGAAGAAAAAGATGCTGAAGAGTTTCTGGAGGATGACGAAGGACAATATACCAACCTGTGCCACCTGTCCGTTCAAATACATCTGTCACGACTGCCGGGCCCTGGAGTACCAGGCCACTGGGGATATAGACGGCATGGAATACTGCCCAATGCTGCTCTAAAAGCTCGTAATTGGGTAGTAGCCGCTCCCATCCTTTTTTACCATCCTCTGATATCTCTTTACGAGCTGCCTGTCGTTCATCTCCTTGAAAGTTTTGTCGAAGTACTCGACAAGGATTTTATCAACGTACTGGCTGAACTCCATAATCTTCGTCCCCAGGTCTTCCTGTGACGAAAAGAACCACTCGAGGAAGTAGCCGTGCCCCGGGAGGAGGCCTACGGTTATTTCATAGTCCTTAAATCTTTCCAGAACGGTATCATCCAGCTCTTTTGTGATCCCTATGACCCCCCTGTCGTGCACGTTCATGTCTATAAGGGGGGTGAACGAGATGAGGATGCCCTCTTCTTTCAGTCTGTTTATCATGTATCTGACAGTCGGTCTCGTCTTTCCTATTTCTTGGGCTATCTGTGTTATCGGCGTCCTGGCGTTCCACTTGAGGATGTCCATGAGGATAGCATATTCGTAGCTGAGGTTCCACTCCCCAAAGTTGTCGTCGTGGGAGGGGGGATAACCTCTAATCTCATAGTACTCGTAGTCATCGGAGTACCGGCTCATGAATTCGTCTATGAGGCCGACCTGGTCAGCGGGCACGTGCAGGAGAATTGAAAGGCCGTTCTTAAAGCCGAAGGCGGGGTTTATGTATGGCACAAAGGGATTTTGGGAGATTTTCATCGCAGTCTCCTTCAGTGAGGAGGAGGGTACGCTCATAAAGGCGACAAAACTCCTGAGGCCTATCTTCCTTATGTTGTACATGGCGCTGACGGTTACGTACTTCCCGTAATACTTATCGTAGAGCCTCTTGAGTTTGTAATAATCCATCCCCTCGCTCTCCGCTATCTTCTTTAGGCTCTCGAGGGGGTACTTTTCCAGGAGTGTAACCAGAAAATTCAGCTCCTCCATAAGGGGCTCCGGCATCGGCACTCACCGCTTGGTTCTCGCGAAAAGGTTATATCCCGGGCCCTATTAAACCTTTCCGGTGGTGCGTAATGGTCAGGATGGAAGTTGTAGAGATAGAAAAACCCGAGGGCGTTGAGGTGATAATCGGCCAGGGGAATTTTTCGATATTCACCGTCGATGACCTTGCGAAGACGCTCCTGACAACGGTTCCGGGAATCAAGTTTGGAATAGCCATGAACGAGGCAAAGCCCCAGCTCACGCGCTACACGGGCAACGACCCCGAGCTGGAAGAGCTTGCAGCGAAGAATGCCGTTAGAATAGGCGCCGGTCACGTCTTCGTGATTCTGATGAGGAACGCGTTTCCGATAAACGTTCTCAATGCGGTCAAGAACCACCCCGCCGTGGCAATGGTATACGGTGCCAGCGAGAATCCGTTCCAGGTCATCGTCGCGGAGACTGACCTCGGGAGGAGCGTTCTCGGTGGGGTGGACGGCAAGGCCGCCAACAGGGTAGAGACCGACGAGCAGAAGGAGGAGCGCAGAGAGCTCGTTGAGAAGATAGGCTACAAGATCGACTGAAGCCATACTTTTTTAGGACTTTCCTTATACCTTTCTACGGTGGTTCGATGAGGGTTGCTTTTATAACTTCAAATCCTGGTAAGGTGGAGGAGGCCAGGAGGTACCTTGCCAGCGTTGGGTTGGAAGTCTACCAGCTGAAGGTTGAGTATCCAGAGATACAGGCGGATTCCCTCGAGGAGGTGGCGGACTACGGGGTAAAATGGCTGGCGGAGAGAGTTGAGGGTCCTTTCTTCATAGATGATTCGGGCCTGTTTATTTCGGCCCTTAACGGTTTTCCGGGGGTTTATTCTGCCTACGTCTACAAAACTCTTGGAATAAACGGTATCCTGAAGCTTATGGGGGGCATTGAGGACAGGAGGGCCTATTTCAAGAGCATCGTGGCGTACTGGGACGGTGAGCTTCACATTTTTGAGGGCAGGGTGGATGGTGTTATAACCGAGGAGCCGAGGGGAACCGGTGGATTCGGGTTCGATCCCATATTCAGACCTTCAGGTTTCGACCGAACTTTTGCCGAAATGACAACGGACGAAAAGAACAGGATATCTCACAGGGGCAGGGCGTTGCACGCTTTTGCAACTTGGTTAAAGGAAAACCTTAAATAATGAAATCATTCCAATTATCACGGTGTGAATTGTAATAATGACAAAAGGGGATCGCGATGGCGAGTTCGCTTGATGCTACAGACATAAGGTTGTTGAGGGAACTTAAGGAAAACGCCAGGGAGAACATAGCATCTCTGAGCAAGAAACTTGGCATCCCGAGGACGACAGTGCACTACAGGATAAAGAAGCTGGTTGATGAAGGGATAATCGAGAAGTTCACGGTTAAGCCCAACTACAAGAAACTTGACCTGGGAACGACAGCCTTCATACTGGCGCGCTACGACCCTGATTCGGGGCTCACTCAGAGGGAAGTAGCCGAGAGGGTCGCTGCCCTTGAGGGCGTCTATGAGGTCCACATCGTTGCCGGTGAGTGGGACTTGCTAATAAAAGTTCGCGCACCGAACGCTGAGGAGATAGGAAAGATAGTCGTGGACAGGCTCAGGGAGATAAAGGGCATAGATCAGACAGTAACAATGGTCTCGTTTGTCACGGTAAAAGAAGAAGTCTGAGGGCGATGATCGGCGTTCTCCTTTCTGATTTATGATGATGCGAGGAAGGGTGAGCCCTGCATTTTCCTCTTGAGATCGTGGGATGCCAACATAATAAGCTAGACTCTACTTAGTTGTTCCCCTTGTACGTTGTGAGTTTTCTTGGGATTTACGGTTTCTTGGGTTGTCCTCTCTTGAAGGTTGTAATTTAAGGTTCTCATGATGAAGTAGTTTAATTTCAATTGCCATTGTCCTGTTAGCATTAAAAATAAATAGTAAATTTTTTAAGGTGTGGATTTGTTATCCAACTGAACGATACTGGAGGTGACTGCATGGGCTGGAAGCGGTTTCTGGCTTTGGCTCTTGTGTTGCTCTTCCTTGGGATGACCGTCAGTGGAGCGAGCGCCGCGGCGAGCCTTGTTAACGCGACAGGGAATACCACCGCAACGTTGCAGGAAGAATCCAATCTGAAAAGGAAAATCGGAGACGATGTTCGACCAATGATCGCACAGACAATCCCAGTATTGATAGGGATAATGGTGGGCGATACTGAACTGGCAGCACTAACAGTTAGCCTCTTTGTCCTTGCTGCAAGTGGCCTTCGCAAGGTGATTGAGAAGTATGGAGGCGAAGTTGCCGACACTGTGTTAAAGGCTGCAGGATTTAAACAGCTCTCCGAGTTTGTTGATGGCTTTATTGGGGTTGCGGGTTATTCGATGAGCCAGCCGAAAGTGGAGGTTCACCTGAAGAAACTGTGGTTCATTCCATTGCCGATAGCCGAGAAAGTCGTTATCAAGGACGGCTCCACAACCGTGGTGGAGATCAAGAAGAGCGAGCTCGATCAGATCAACGACCTCTTCACCCCAAAAGAATTCGGACAGCTGTTAGGCCAAGCATACCTCAACGGATGGGACGCCAACAAGGCGAAGAAGTTTGAGATAGAATTGTATCAGGAAACGAGAAAGTTACCAAAATTCAAAGGAAGGGATGCACCCTGTGGGTACTGGCCTCCTGGGAGAGTTAGATTTCGGGAGAATTATATTAGACACTTAAGTAGGAGACACGTTGAACATGAGGTTTTCTACGGAGAATTTGATGCAACACCATTTCCTGAAAGTATAAGTGGTGAGTGGCTTGCAGATGTTATCAAAAAGGCAATACTCAAAGGAGAAGTTAACTGTAGGCAGTCAAATCTCAGAGAGGTAGCACTTGAGGTTAATACTGAGCTTGGAAGGGTAAGAGTGATACTTAGGATAGCAAAGTACGATCGTAGGCGTAGCCTGTATGACATTATAACTGCGTATTTGGTTAAGTAAGTTCTTAAAGTTTATTTTTTACTTCTCTTTAGCTAAGCAAGGTGATTGCTATGAGCATTGTGAGGATTTGGTGGAATATACCAAAAATCGAAAAAAACATATTAATGAGCGCGGCAGTGTACTTGTTAAAAGAGGCAATTGAGGTTACAGAAGACGAATTAAATACTGGCGAACAAAATGTAATGGATCCATTTGAACTCTTTAGGAACTCTCTTGACCAGTTACTGTTTGATACAGTTTCCTTTGGTCTTTCGGTTGGAAACAAGGTGCTGATAGACCAGCCCAGGGGATTTTTTGTTGACTTCCTTGAGGACGCAGCATTTTCTGTTTTGTACTCCCGTGGGGGGATGGTAGCAGTTGAAAGTCTTGCGGGCCTTCCCATCGAGATAAATCCTTACAGAGGCGGAGAGGTGGTGAGGCTAATCTCCTATAATGGCGGTATTAAGTTATTCTTTGGAACGTCTGAGCCAAGAAAAGCGTTGTTCCTGACTAAGAAAGGAGAAAAGCTTGAAATAATGCTGTCTGGCTCTAAGAACGTCATCTCTGTGGATTCGATGGAGTATGCACGTGAAGTTGAAAAGTACACCCTCTTGGGAGTTAGGGAGATAGAAAAAATAATCAGTGGATTTAGTATCTTGGAAGGATTAAGAACTAAGTTGCAATGGATTAAGACCCTATTAAAGTACTCACAGTTGAAGAACTGGTAATAACCGCTTCCGTAATTCATTAAACAAGATTAGAGAACTCTTTATCTCAGAAAGATCGATAACTCCTCGGTAGATGCATACCCCAACGGATGGGACGCTAAAGACGCGTATATTATAGCACGGGAATTTAGAGAAGCCACTCAAAATTTCCATGCGTCTTTTAATGGACTTGGTAGGTGTGAACCGGGAGATGTTACTTTAGAGCCTGAGCAAAGAGAGCATATCATTGAGAGCCATGTAACTATGGAAGCAGCTGACTGGGATAAGGTTCAAAACAGCCAGTGGGATGTTGACTCTGGAGGGGATATAGCAGATACAATAAAAAAGAAGTTATAGAATCTTTTGATAAAAGTGCATCGGGATGTTATGATTATGGGAGAACAGCAGTACTTAGAAGGAACAAAGGGGGAGTGTGGTATAAGGTTGTGATAAAAAAGATAAAAGGTACGTGGAAAGTATGGACAGCATTTCCAGAAACATAACTACTTGCTCTTTGTATCCTCCCATTTATATTTTCACTACTTCCTTTAATTCCCTGTAGGAGGGGTAACCTTGATGAGGTGGCACTTTGATGTTGAATACTTGGAAAGACAGCTGAAAAGCAGAGAAGCTTTTAGGGATTTTTTAATTAGGAACAAAAAGTCAATACGCCTTCATGCACTTTCGGGGCTCTTTCTTTTACCCCCCGGTGGATACTCACTAAAAATCGCCGGCCGTGAGGTGTTAGCAGACGATTCCAAAGAGCCGCTAAGGTTCTTATATGTCCCCCAAGATTCGTTCCTTGTGAGCATTTACCTCAAAGGGGCACTTGAACGCTTTAATAGTGAAATCCTCACAAGCGAGGACTTTGTTGAATTTCTGTGGAAATGGGTTTATCCCCCAGAAATCAAGAGAATACCCGACCCGCGGTTAAAGGAGGTCCCTATTGAAGAGCTAAAGCGTGAGTATATATTGAAATGTTCTGAAATTGGAGGAGTTGTTTTTAACGCATCATTTGGGAAATATCTGAGCCAGGTAATATTTAAACGCGTCGGGGAAAGGGCGATTGTATGCTCTGAGACTTATTTCGCCGAGAGTGATGGAACGCTTAATCCGAAGAGCGTTTTGATAGAATGCGATGCTAACTCTTTGTTAGAGGCTTTCTTCGAGATGGGGATGGAAACGTTGAATTCCCTGGAAGAACTGGGTCGGCTGCTCCCGAAGGGGCCCTGGAGGGAGCCCCTTGAGGCGTATTTTAAAGTCTTATACGACCTCAAAATCTTCCTTCAGAACCTGTGAGCCGTCTGGTGGGAAACTCAAGGGAGGTCGTCTCGATGCAGGTTGAATTTTCGGTTGATGTCCCGCTTGAAGAGTTAGAGGAATCCGGGGGGTTTGGGGCCTGGATTATTATAGAGATAAACAGGAAAAGGCTCGTGTGGGCCGCCTGCTACATTGTGCAGGCGCTGGCGGCAATCCTCTCCACAGTAGCCTTCGCGGTTGCATCGTGTGACGAAATTCCCTACGTGCTTGAAAAGTTCGAGGAGGACGAGAGGAGGGCGATAAGAAGGAACTGCAGGGGCGGGAAGCTCGAGGTGGGTTTCGGCACTTACGAGCCGATTTCTCCCGTGGTGTTCAGGAAGGAGGACGATTACCTGCTCATTGAGGCTTTCGAGAACGACCGGTTGGTTGGCAGGGAGAGGGTTGAAGTCAGGGAGTACGTGAAAGCCGCCCTGGAATTCCTTGAGGAGTACCTGAGGGGAACTGGGGACGAAGCCTACCTGACGGGGCTTGAGAGGGTTAAAGAGCTCGTGCGGAGGAGCAGGTATAAGGACGTGCTCGGGGGTTGATGCCATGGAATGCTCCCTAACGTGGGGCGGGTTTGTCGTTAGAGACGGGCCCCTCTGGAAAGCGATTATTGTCTCCCCTGGACACTACAGGATAAAGCTCGGCCCCGTGGAAGTTTACTCCAGAGTGCATCCCCTGAGGTTAATACTTGCCATCGAGAGCCTCGCCAAGGGTGCTACTTATCTTCTATCCAATGACTTTGAAGGGATGGGGCTTGAGGACGAGGCGGACTATACAACGCTGATAAGCTCATGCAGGGCCTTCGAGGGCTTTTCCTGCTCACCCTTGGACTGCCCGAGGACTTCGGCGTGATTATGAAGCGGAAAACGGTAAAGTCGTCCTCTGCTATCCAGATGACTTTAACGTCCCGCTCCCCGCGTACTCCACCAGAAAAGCCGGGCTTCCCGCGAAGGAGCTCGGGAAGCGCATGGCCAGGGCCGTGTTTGACGCGCTCGGGCGGCTCGACACCGAAGTCCCCCGCGGGCTTAAGGGACGAGTACCTCAGGTGGATGGGTTCACTCCGGATACCGGGGGTGTGAGCGGTGTTGTCCTTTTCCTTCTTCCTCAGGGATGGAGACAGGGGCTTCCCCGTGCTGGTGCTCGAAGACGGGCCTGTTTTCATCAGTGAAGACCCCGTGCCGCTGGATGGATTCATGAGCTCCCTAAAGGCACTCCAATCAATGGAGAATCCGTCAGAAAGGCCCTGGGGCCTGAAGGTAAGGGCAGAGGGTGGAACGGTCTGCCTGACCCTGCCGGACGGGAGGGGAGTGCGGGTCGCCCGCAAAAAACTCGTCGAGACAATCCGGGATTCCCTCAAGAACCTGGAAGCCGTCCTCAAGGGAAAACCCGTGCGGATGGAGTGGCTCAGGTTCAGGCTAAAGCCGCCTTCACCCAAAGTGCTTGAGATGCTCGGTGAACCCGAGGACGTCATGGACGAGTACGAGGTTCAGGTTTACGGGAGCACGTACGTGCTGGAGGCTTTCGTTAACCTCGAGGGGTACGTTGAGGAGCTGAAAGAACTCAGGGACTTCGTGGCGGACGGCAAACTGCCCGGTGAAAGGTGGCGGGTAAAGGGGGACTTGGACGGGGAAATCAAGGGGCTCTCCTCCAGCGGGCTTAAAAGGCCGGAGGACAGGGGGCTCCTACGCGAACTGGGGGGCTTAAACGGCTCTCGGCAGGAGCGGTTCCCCCGTTCGTCCGTTTTATCCTCTCAACCTACGACCCCTTTGAGGTCATCTACGCGGCAGACTCCGGAAAGGGTGAATTTTTGCTGGCGTTCGTCCTGTATTCCTGCACAGCCCTCAGAGTCCCGAAGAAAGTTCTTTTAAAAGCCGTCGATGATGCCATTAGGGACGCGGAAAGGGAGTTCGAAAGGCTCACAGGCAGGGGAGGTGTTTAATGGCTGATGCCAATCCAGGAGAATGCCCGGTATCGGGTGGGGAACATGACCCTGCACAGTGCTCCGGGGATTTACTGGTACTGGTATCTTCCAGGAACGAGCCCGTATTCAACCGCTAAAAGCGTGAACGAGCTTTTGGAGTGGACAGAGGTGCTCTTTGACTTCGACAATGTTCTCAGGCACCACCTGTCCGTTAAAGGCTACTGGATTGAGAACCCCTCACTCCTAACCGGGGTTCCTAAGAACATCAACGTTCTCTCCACCACCGTAAGCTTCCCCCGCTTCCTTGGGAACTTCATGGCCGGAATTTTATACGCGCTCAAAAGGGAGGATGATTTCAGGAAGTTCATTGGAGGACCGGGAGTTAAAACGCCTGCGGGAGACGGCAGGATGGTCCCCGAAAATATTCTGAAGCCCGCTGGAGAGCTCCCAGACTGGGCAAGGAAAATACAACCAAAGACTAATCTCTATGTAAAGATGGACTTTGGTGCCTTTGACCCGAACGTTCATGCGGCACTCATCAGGGAAGGCAAGTTCTTGGTTTGGATTTTCGACAATGGCAGGGTCTACAAAATGGGCGCGCGAGAATTCATTGAACTCGCCCTGGGGATTCTTGTTGAAGGCAAAAACTCAATAAACGCCCTGATTGAGCGCGTTAATGACCGCTCGGCACTGGCCCGGGCGACGGTAAGGCACGTCGAGCGATTCGTTGATGCTCTCACATAACACAGCACTCGTAGATTATCTCGACGTCCCTCACACTTTTTGCCCACTCGATGACCTTCCTCGGCGGGTTCGTCAGCCTGTCAACTCCTGCCAGGACTGCCCCTCTATCGAACTCAAGCCTCCACTGTCCGGTGGGACGCATACAGCCTATGCTTATCTCTCCATCGAAATGCTTGCGCGCGTACTTCACGACATCAAGGCTTTCCTTAACGCTAGGCTTTGGAACGCTCTCCATCTCCGTTCCCTTCGTCGGTATGAGTACGTCCAGCACGAGGACGTCTATCGGATACTGGGTGAGCAGGTCTATTGCCCTGTACTCCCAGTGAATCTTCCCAAAGTCCAAGCCAATGGTTATGTGGGGCGCCACGCGGATTCCGTTTTCTGTCAGGAGCTCGACTATCCTCAGGTAGTCTTCAACTGTCTTGCCTATCCTGTAAACGCGCCGTATGACATCTTCGTCTCCAACGAAGTCGAGAGAAACGACATCAACGTACTTCAGCCACTCCAGGTCTTCCTCCCCGATAAAGCCGACGTGGGCGTTGAGCTTGAGACCGGTCTTCTCCTTAATCTCCCTCAGCTCGTCTGCGTACTTGTCGATTGGCACCTTCAGGCGGGAGTCCATACCTCCGCTCAGCAGACAGCCCAAACCTCCGGAGCGCTCAAGGTTGAGGCAGAAGTCAACGAGTTCCCTCTTCTTGGGCTTCTTCATGCCCTCAAGGTAGTGCCTCCCGCAGTGGGCGCAGTTGAGGAAGCAGTAGCTCCCGGTGAGCGAGATTGAGGGGAATTTAACGCCGGGGATGTAGATTTTGAGCTTTTTTCGTTCTGTCATCTAGCTCACCTCTTAGAATGGGGGCTGTAGGGGGCTTTGCCCCCTCCGGTGTTTAGGGGATAAGGAAGGGTCTGGGAAACGTAGTTTCCCCCTTTATGTGGGGTGGAGTCCCACCTTCGGGGGGAGGAGGTTAGCAAGGACGTGGGGGGTGAAACCCCCCGGTCCTGCGGGGGGAATTTAACGCCGGGGATGTATATCTTCAGTTTCTTTTTTTCTACTTCCATTTCAATCACCTTTCAGAGCCGGGGGTTGCAGGGGGCGAAGCTTTGCCCCTTCATTGGTCACCTCTCTGAGTGGGACTCCAGTGGAGAAAAGTGAAAAGAGGCTAAAACCCTTCCGGAACAAAAATGGGAAAGGGAAGTCACTCCCTCTTGGCCTTCTCGTGGTTCTTGAACAGCGGCCACCAGGCCTTTTCGCCGAAGAGGCTCATGAAGGCCGGGCCTATGAAGTACACCGCCATCGTCGCCGTCAGCAGGACTCCAGCGGCCAATGCAAAGCCTATCTCCCTCGTTCCCCACGTGCTGCTGAGCATCAGCGCGCCGTAGGTGCTCGCAAGGACCACCGCGAGGCCGATTACCAGCATGTCCATGGTTCCCGCCGCCACGACGAGGGCGTCCTTCGGTGAACGGCGCTCGAACTCGTCCCTGGCCTTGACGAGGTAGAAGCTGTTGTAGTCAATGCCGACCCCCATGAGCACTACGAAGACCATGAGCGGCAGGAACCACATGATTTCCTGGTCAAAGACCCTGCCGAAGAGCCACGTTGAGACCCAGATGCTCGTCATGACGCCGAGGAATATTGTCATCATCGTCGAGACGACCGCCGGCAGTCCCTTGAGCGTCGGTATCAGCGAGAGGAACATCAGCACGAGGGCCACTGGGATTATCCTGTGCCAGAAGATGTCGTTGATCCTGTCGGTGAGGTCCATCGAGAGCGCCGCTCCCCCGCCGACGAGTCCTTCCTTTATCTTGCCCTCCTTCTCAAGCCCCGCCATGTAGCTTCTCAGCGCCTTGACGAGCTCCTTGGCCCTGTCGTCTGTCGGTTTGTAGACCGGGTCTATCTGAATCATCACCTTGTTTCCACTGCTTGAGATGAACCTCTCCCCTCCGAGCTCCGTGACCGCCGAAAGCGTCAGGTTGCTCACTGGCTCGCCGTAGGGCCTGGTCGGTGAGTAGACGGCCTTAACGCCTTCCATCGTCGTTATGTGGGCGGTTATCTCATCTATCACCTTGAGGTCATCGTCCGTTATACTGTGGCCAAGGTCTATTATGACGTAGTTTGGCGATGTTATGGCCGCTCCGAGCTTCTCCTGGCTCAGCTGCATGAAGGTGAGGGTCTCGCTTTTCTCTGGCAGGAAGAGACTCATGTCGTGGGTTCCCTCGAACGTGAAGAACGTGTACGTCGCCGGAACCGCTATCAGGAGGCCTATGAGCAGGACGACCTTGGCGTGGTTGACGACCCACTCGGCTATTCTGCTCCTCTCGTGGACGTCGAGCGCCTCAACGTGCTTTATGTGCCTCGGCCACCAGAATATCTGCTTGTCTCCTATGAGGGCCGTTATTGCTGGGATGAGCGTCAGGCTGGCGAGGAGCACCGCTATGACCGCCAGCGGGATTACCATTCCCATCTGCTGGAATATCGGGAACTCCCAGGCGAGGACGAAGCTCGCGAAGGCTATGATGTCAGTGAATGCGCTCGCCAGGACGGCGTCCTTAGCCCTCTTGAGGGCCTCCGCGACGGCCTTCTCGTGGTCGTAGCCCTCGGCTATGTACTCCTTGAAGCGGTGGACGTAGTAGGTCGAGTAATCAATTCCAAGACCGAGGGCGGTCGTTATGGTGAGCATCTGGGCCCAGCTTCCGATGTTGAGGATTCCGCCCTTCGTGAGCAGGTACGCTATTCCCAGGGCTGTAAGCGCTGAGGTTGCGACGCCCGTGAAGGGCAGTAATGTCGCCAGGAGGGCCCCTCCCATGAGGATGAACAGCACGACGAGGGCACCTATGATGCTCGCCTGGCTGGTCTTCTGGTTATCACTCCGGCCGTACGCGGTCATCTCGTGCGTCTGGACGGGGGTTCCTCCAAGGGCCCCGAAGGCGTCAGGGAAGTACTTTCCGAACTCCTCAAGGGCAATATCCTTGACCTCCGTGGCGTTCTGGGCGTAGTAGAGGTACGGGTCTGTATCGGGGCCGGGCTCTCCCAGCGGTATGAACGTTATGAGAACCGTGGTGTTGTCCTCGCTCTTGAGCATACTGAGGTAAGTTCCTGCCTTCTCCTTGACAACCGGCCAGAGCTCCTCCGCGAGGGGCTTGACATCCTCCCTCGTTATCGCACTGGGGTTGTCTTTGAAGCGGAAGGCTATCTCAGCCAGCAGGGTCTCGTTGAACTTCAGCTCGACTCCGTAGGGGTTGTCCTTCGCGTAGCTCGATATAGTCGAGAGGACTGTCTTCTTCACAAGGCTCTCGATTTCCTCCTCGCTCAGCGGGTAGTTCTCTATGACCTGCTCGATGAGGGCCTCCATTGTTTCTTTGAACTCCTTGGGCATCTCCTGCTCTCCGGACTGCTCTCCCATTCCCTTGAGGAAGAACTCCTTTGCGAGCTCCTTTGGATCGGCTCCCTCATAGAGGGCCCTGACGAGGCTCTCAGTTTCGTCGGTTTTCTGCGGCACCATGGCAAGGACGACTGAGACCGTGGCGTCCTCAAGCCTCTCCCCGCTTATTATTCCCTGCGGGTCCTTCGCAACCTCCTCAACGATTGCCTCCGCAACGGCCTCGGGGTTCGGGGCGAGGTTCTTCATCATCTGGGCTATCTGGCCCTTGAGAATGCTCTTGGTGAGGGCGTCTATAACGGCCTCATTACCCTTACTGTCGTACAGCTGGAAGAGAACCTCCTTGGGGAGTTCAAGGCCAGTATTCGCGACCATGCCGTACACGAGTTCGACCGTGGTGTTCCTGAGGAGCTCATCATTCGAGAGGAGCGTACCTTTGCAGTAGGGGTCTGCGGACACAACGGTCTGGGCTATGACGGGGACGATTGCTTTCTGGTTCTCAGGAACCTGGCCCTCAAGGGCGTTCTGAAGGGCCTGGACTTTCTCCTGAGCGCTCATGTTCGGGTTCTGAGCGCATATCTGGAGGTATGCCCCGTCGGCGGCCCTGAGAAGAGTGGCAGTTGAATTGAGCTGGGTGTAGAGGGCCGTCATGTTGGCCTTGAGGGTCAGGTACGCCCCCGCGGTTTCAACGAGGCTTCCTCTTACCATTTCGGTTGTGTTCTTCAGAAGGAGCGTCTGGCTCAGAACCATTCCGTAGCCGTCGTTGACGCCCTTAACAGTAGCATAGAGGACTCCCGTGATGTTAGCGGCCATCCTTGTGATGTTGAGGGTCAGCTCGTAGTCCATGTCCCAGAGCATGTCGAGGGCGTCGTAGTAGGAGCTTACGTTAGTGGCGTACCTGCCCTCAACGCGGTCTTTGAAGGCGTAGTAGGCTTTCCTCGCGTTTTCGTCGTTGACGCTGATGTTCGTTATCAGCAGGTATGTCATGTCTTCGTTCTGAGCTCCGGTGAACTCCTCGCTCATGATGTCCTGGACTTTGATGGACTCTATGTTGTGGGACACCATCTGCTCTGTGCTGTAATCGGTCAGCTCGCTGATTCTTCCTGCGAGCGGCGCCAGGATAACGATTAGCACCACCCAGACTGCCAGCACAGTCTTTGGGTGCTTTGCTATCCACTCGTTCCACGCCATTACTACCACCTCAAATCTTTTAAGGGGTAATCCTGAATATCTCTTTAGGAAACATATTGCCAAATATGTTTGGAACGAACATATCTTATAAACCTTTCGAGGTGGTGTCATGGGCGCTCCTTCCATGAAGAATATGTTCCTTGCTCCAATTCGGCATCTCATACTCATTATAGTGGGGTTTAAGGGAGAGGCGCACGGCTATGAAATCCTTAAGGAGATTGAGAAGATAAGCCAGGGGACGTGGAAGCCGAGCCACGGCAACCTCTACAACATGCTGAGCAAGATGGTGGATGAGGGCCTTTTAGAGCCGAAGGAGGAGTACCATGGAAAGCGAAAGCTCATCAAGTACACCCTCACTGAAAAGGGATGGGAGTACCTCAGGGAGGCGAACGAACTAACGCTCCAGTCCCTTTACATAGCCGTCCAGTACCACGAAGCGCTGAGGAAGAAGCTGGAGGAGCTGGGCTACGGGCGGAAGCTTGCCAAGGAGGCCATAGAGGAATACCTTAAAATCCTTGACAGGGTCTGTGAGATACTCAACGCCAAGAGAAAGGCCCTCAGAGAGATGCTTGAGGCAAAGAAGAAAGGGGAAGAGGAAGCCTAAGCCCCATCAGAGGAACGGGTTCCTGAACTTCTTGCCCGGATAGACGGCTATGCCCTCGAGCTCCTCCTCTATGCGTATGAGCTGGTTGTACTTGGCGTTCCTGTCGCTCCTGGCCGGAGCACCGGTCTTGATCTGGCCGGCGTTGAGGGCAACCGCCAGGTCGGCTATGGTGGCATCTTCTGTCTCTCCGGAGCGGTGGGAGACGACGACGCCGTAGCCGGCGCGGAATGAGGTGTAGGCGGCATCGATGGCCTCGCTGAGGGTTCCAATCTGGTTGACCTTGAGGAGGAGCGCGTTGGCGGCGCCCATCTCGATGCCCTTTCTTATCCTCTTCGGGTTGGTGACGAAGAGGTCGTCGCCGACTATCTGAACCTTCCTGCCGAGCTCCTTGGTTATCATGACGAAGCCTTCCCAGTCCTCCTCCTGGAACGGGTCCTCGATGGAGACTATCGGGTAGGTGGTGACGAGCTCCCTGTAGAGCTCGAGGAGCTCTCCCCTGTCGTACTCCTTTCCACTGACCACGTACTTGCCCTTGGCCTCGTCGTAGAACTCGCTGGAAGCGGCGTCAAGGGCGAAGGCAATCTCGTCGCCGGGCTTGTAGCCGGCCTCCTCAATGGCCTTGATGAGGACGTCGAGAGGCTCGGTGACCTCCTTCATCGGCGGGGCAAAGCCACCCTCGTCGCCGACGTTGACGGCGTTTTTACCATAGCGCTCGGCGATGACCTTCTTGAGGACGTGGTAGGTCTCGCTGACCCACCTTATGGCCTCTCTAAAGGAGCTCGCTCCAACGGGCATTATCATGAACTCCTGAAAGTCGAGCTCGTTGCCCGCGTGGACACCGCCGTTGATGACGTTGCTCATCGGGACTGGCATGACGTAGGCGTTTGTTCCGCCGATGTACTGGTAGAGTGGAAGTCCGAGGGCGTTGGCGGCCGCTTTGGCAACGGCCAGAGAAACGCCGAGTATGGCGTTGGCACCGAGGTTGCTCTTGTTCTCGGTGCCGTCGAGCTCAAGCATGAGCATATCTATGTCTCTCTGCCAGGTGACGTCCATACCGATGATCTCCGGGGCTATAATCTTGTTGACGTTCTCAACGGCCCTCTTAACTCCCTTTCCGTGGTAGCGGCTTCCGCCGTCGCGGAGCTCAAGGGCCTCATGGGTTCCGGTTGAGGCACCGCTCGGCACTGCGGCCCTTCCCATGCTGACCGGCGTGTAGACCTCGACCTCGACGGTTGGGTTCCCCCTGCTGTCGAGTATCTCTCTGGCAACGACTCCGGTTATCTCAAACGGGTTCTCCATATCAATCACCTCGGGTGATATTCGCGGGTGGGCATATAAAGGTTTTAGCTTCAATCCGGGCTGAAGCAATGGATAGGCGTATATATCCGTTTGCATATTCTCATTTCGGTGAGTGATAATGCGGAAAGCTGTCGCATTTATCGTGCTCCTGGTGTTGTTCTCTGCTCCCCTCGTGAAGGCTTGCGTGAGTCCTGCGGATTTCTACGCCGTTGAGGTAGTCCTGAACAAGCCGGGGATAGTTTACAGGCCCTATCCGGCTTTCAACGCCCTCCACAACGCGATAGTTGAGAACGGCACCTTCATCTTCCGCTCCCACTACGACAGGAGGCTCGTCGTTATACTCTGGAACGCCAGCGACGGCCCGCACTTGAGGGTGCAGATTCCTGCGGAGGCAGTGGCCAGCGTTACTTTCAACGCCTCCCTACTTGTGACTGCCTCCGCTATTGAAAAGCTGAAGGCTGGGGGCTGGAAGGAGATAGCCAACATGACCTTTACCTGGGACAACATCACGATAGCCCTGAAGCCTGTAGCCGGGAGCGAGTGTAATTCTGACAGGGACTGCGCCACTGGCGGTTGCTCCGGGGAGGTCTGCGCCCCCAGAAACGAGGCCGCGAAGATAGTAACTCCCTGTGTTTATAAGCCGTGGTATGAGTGTTTCTCGCTGACGAGCTGTGGCTGTGTAAACGGGTTCTGCACCTGGAAGCCGAACGGGGACTTTAAATCATGCCTTAGAAAGCACGGGGTTGACCCATCACAGGTTATCCGGGCGGGTCTCGTGGAGGTGGAAGCCGAAGCTCGCGGCGTGGGGCCCGATGAGCTTAAGGCCGCGGTCGGGGAGTTTCTCTCCGCCTTTGGAGTTGACTGCCTGCCACTATCGGACCCTGCAATTTCGCCCCAGGTGGAGATTGCCCCTGTAATAGACCCCTCCGAGGTAAACTTATCCGTAGCGGTAAAGACAGAGCTTGAGTGGCTGAGGGAAGTGGGAGTCCTCCAGATAAGCGATGACGACATCGAGGCGATAGCCAGAGTCGCTGGGCCTGGGAAGGCCGGCTGGAACTCCCACATCGGCTGGTATGAAACGAAAGCCGGTGACTATGCGTGGATACCCTATGACGAGAGCAAAGACCCCTCCCTGGTCAGGTGCACCTCGCCCGTTGTGCCCGCCTACGACCTCCCGAACGGAACGGCTTATGTTGGGCCAACTGCAACTCAGCCGCCGTCGACAGATACTGCGACTTCGACTGAGGACTCGCCGAACGGGGAAATCTGCGGCCCTGCCCTAATAGTTGGGTTGTCTCTGGCCCTCCTCCTGCGGAGGAGGTGAGCTTTTAGACTTCACTCTACCTTTTTGGGTCGGAGAGAACTGCTTCGTGTCACCATCGGTTCCCTGTCTCGCTGAACTTTGTTGGATATTTTCCAAACTTCCCTCAAATTTAGAGGAATTCTCTGCAGTTTTGTGGAAAAAGTCCTAAATATGTCAACAACCTCCTGATATTCAGGTGATAACTATGCCGGATAGCATCGATATTTCCCGTTATATTGACCACACAAACCTGAAGCCTTATGCTTCGAAGGAAGATATAATAAGGCTCTGCGACGAGGCAATCCAGTACAACTTTTATGCCGTCTGCGTTAACCCCTACCGCGTCAAGCTCGCCAAGGACTACCTGCGCGAGAAGGGAGCGGACGTCAGGGTTGCCAGCGTCATCGGCTTCCCGCTCGGAGCAACGCCGACGGAAGTCAAGGTCTTCGAGGCAAAGAGGGCCCTTGAGGACGGCGCCGATGAGCTCGACATGGTCATCAACATAGGTGCGCTCAAGGACGGGGACTACGAGTACGTGAAAAACGACATAGCCGAGGTCGTTAAGGTCGCCCATGAGAAAGGCGCGCTCGTTAAGGTCATCCTCGAGACCTGCTACCTAACCGACGAGGAGAAGGTCAAGGCCTGTGAACTTGCCAAAGAGGCCGGTGCAGACTTCGTGAAGACTTCTACCGGTTTCGGCACTGGAGGGGCCACCGTTGAGGACGTCAGGCTCATGAGAAAGGTGGTCGGCCCGGAGATGGGTGTCAAGGCCTCCGGTGGGATACGAACCTATGAGCAGGCTCTGGCCATGATAGAGGCAGGCGCGACGAGGATTGGAACTTCTAGCGGAGTTAGAATTGTGGAGGGTGGAAGGAATGGGTGAAGTGGCTGAACTTCTCGAGAAGGCCATAAAGGAGCTGAAGGAGGAAGGTCTCAATCCTGATCTTCTGTTGGTGGGCCCTAAGTTCCTCGAGTACTCTGCACCGGTCCTCAGGGAGCATGCTTCCACGCTCAAGATATACAAGATCGACGAGCTGGGCTTCGATGCCGTCGTGGCCGACTCATCTTTCCTGGGACAGATACGCAGGGCGTCCCGTAGAATATCGGTGGAGCCGATCTTTAAGGAAAAGGAAATGTGGGAGGAGCTCCAGAAGCTCGATGTTTAGATGAGGTCTTCGACCTCCGGGTACCTTCTTTTTACCGCGGTTGCCAGCCCAGTTCCCACGAGAACTCCGGTTACTGCCTGAAGTGTATTGGGCGGTATCTCCGTCAGGGCCACCGAGAGGCCGAGGAGGGGTATCTCGAACAGGAAGTAGCCGGTGACCATTATTATTCCGCCGATGACTCCGGCGAGTACCAGGTTGCCTGTGTGGGAGTTCCTCTGGGCGAGGTAGCCGACTGCAAGTCCCTCGAGTCCCTTAACCACGAGGGTGATCGGTGCCCATCCTGCGTAGGGGCTGAAGGCGTCCGCCATGGCGGAGCCCACGCCGCCGGCAAACGCTCCTACGACGGGGCCGAAGAGCATTGATGTGAACATGATCATTGTGTCGCCGAAGTTGAGGTAGCCGCCGGTGGGCAGGTTTATCTGGATGACCCTCGTGGCGACGAATACAAGGGCCGTCATTAGGCCGGTTATTGCGACCATGTTGGCGCTTCTGAACTTCTTCCTGTTGAACCAGATGTAAGCGACGAAAACTGCAACTGCGCCGCCTAGTATGTAAGGAACGTATGGTTTGAGAGGATCAAGAACGTCTCCCATACTCACCACCGGGAAGAAATTCAAGTTTTTACTTTAAAAAACTTCTCAAAAAGGGTGAAAAGGAGTCACTTGAGGGCGGCCTTGAGGGCCTCCTCGAATATCTCCATCGCGACATCGATTTCCTCCTTCTGGACGATGAGCGGCGGGATGAAGCGGAGGGAGTTGTCACCGCAGCCGAGGAGTATGAGACCCCTCTTGGCGGCCTCCGCAACGACCTTGTTCCTGACCTCCGGGTTCTTCTCCTTGGTGTCCTTGTTCTTCACGAACTCAACGGCTTGGGCAAGGCCGAGACCCCTCGCGTCGCCTATGACCTCGTACTTCTCCTCGAACTCCTTGAGGCGCTTGTGGAGGTAGTCTCCGACCTCCTGGACGTGCGGCAGGAGCTCTTTGACGATCTCGACGACCTCCAGGGCGGCCTCAATGGCAACCGGGTTGCCTCCGAAGGTCGAGGCGTGCCTGCCCGGCTTGTCAAAGGCTATGTCTGCCCTGTGGATGACGCCGGCGAGCGGGATTCCACCGCCTATGGCTTTACCGAACTGGATGGTGTCAGGGGCGACGCCGAAGTGCTCGATGGCCCAGAACTTTCCGGTCCTACCGACGCCCATCTGAACCTCGTCGTCGGCAAGGAGGATTCCGTAGTTGTCGGCGAGCTTCTTAAGCTCCTTGAAGAAGTCCTTCGGCGGGATGACGTAGCCGCCCTCACCCTGTATCGGCTCGAAGACTATGGCTCCGACCTCGTGGGGCGGGACGTGCTTGAAAACGTAGTCCTCAATGAACTCAAGGACGCGGTTTATGAGCTCCTTGGGATCAGCGTAACCGTCAATGTGCCAGGGGTTCCTGTAGGGGTTCGGGTAGGGTATGTGCTCGACGCCCGGCATGGTCGGGAAGAACCCGTCCTGCTGGACCCACTTGCTGGCGGTAAGCGAAAGAACGGCCTGAGTCCTGCCGTGGAAGGCGTGGTAAAAGGCTATGAACCTCTTCCTGCCGGTGCCGTACTTGACGAGCTTCATCATGGCCTCGTTTGCTTCTGCACCGCTGTTCTGGTAGACGACCTTCTTCGGGAAGTCACCTGGGGCCAGCTCAGCAAGCTTGTTGGCCAGTATCACGGCGTTCTCGTAGAAGAAGTCGTTGAGGGCGAAGTGGGTGAACTTCTCGGCCTGCCTCTTTATGGCCTCAACGACGCGCGGGTGGGTGTGGCCGACGTTAAGCACGCCGACACCGCTTCCGAAGTCGTAGAAGACGTTTCCGTCAACGTCGTGGACGAGGATGCCCTCTCCACGCTCTATAACTATGGGGAGGGTCTCTGGATCCTGTGTCGTGTAAGCAAGGGCCTCAAAATTCCTCTTAATTATCTCCTTGGCCTTGGGTCCGGGGAGTTCTTTAACATTCGGTCTAACCACCATCGTGCATCACCGTAGGGGAATGGAAGTCCTCCTATATAAGCCTGTGTTCATTGATGAACATCTTTGACCGAAAAATTTTCGAAAAATCCTATGGGGATAGGAGTTTATAAACCTGGAGTGGTCGAGGGACCGTAACGGGGAAAAACTTTGATTAGTATCGTAGCTCTCTGGTCGTGTGGTTAAATTGTGCGTAGTTTATGGGACCCCCTCTTCATTTAACCGCTTCTTTGAAAGAGGTCTTAACCAAAAGAGGGCTAGGAAGGGTAAAATAGGGGAAAATTTCAGTCTCCGTTCTTCACCTTCCACTCCTCGAGAAGCTCCTTGGCGGAGTTTGCCGCTATCGCTCCCTGGCCGACCGCTACCGCTATTTGCTTGAAGACGTTGGTTATGTCTCCTGCGGCGAAGATGCCCTTGACCTTTGTGCGCATGTGCATGTCGACCTCAATGTAGCCGTACTCGTCGGTTATGCTGAGGTGCTTGACGAAGTCGGTCTTCGGCTCGTAGCCGATAAAGATGAACACTCCATCGACCTTCATCTCGATCTCCTCGCCGGTGACGCGGTTCTTCAGCTTCACGGCCTCGACCTTGTTGGTGCCCTTAATCTCAGTCACGACCGTGTTGAGTATCGCAGGAATTCCGCTCTCCCTAAAGCGGTCCTGGAGTATCTTGTCTGCCCTGAACTCGTCGCGCCTGTGGACGAGGGTGACGTCAACACCGATGCTCTTGAGATAGAGGGCCTCCTGAAGTGCCGTGTTCCCCCCGCCGACAACTATGACCTTCTTGCCCTTGAAAAGCGGGCCGTCACAGGTGGCACAGTAGGAAACGCCCCTTCCCATAAACTCCTCTTCTCCGGGGACGTGGAGCTTCCTCGGGGCGGCGCCTACGGCTATTATAATGGTCTTCGCCTTATACTCCTTGCCGTTCTTTGTCCTGACCGCGAACTTGCATGGACCCTCGTAGTAGGCACACTCGGTCGGATCAATCCTCTCGACCTCGTCGAAGACAATATCAACGCCGAGCTTCTTGACGTGCTCGTGCATCTTGTTTGTCAGCTCTGAGCCGCTGATTCCGTCCGGGAAGCCGGGGTAGTTCTCTATGAGGTCTGTCAGTGCCATGTTTCCGCCGAGGTCCTTGCTGACTATCAGGGTATCCAGTCCAAAGCGCGCCGCGTATATCGCTGCCGTGAAGCCGGCCGGCCCTGCTCCGATGATAAGCACGTCCCAGGTCTTGTTCTCATATTCTCCACCACGTGAAAATCCTCCAAGGCTGAACATCTTTCTCACCTCCAGTTCTCAACTTTTGGTTGAATATTTAAAAGCATTATTGCCCACCGGTGTGTATTTAAACCACGACCTCGACCCTTGTTTCGCCCTCCGGTACCTCCGCTCCGGGCTCGGCCCTCAAGGTTGCTCTGTCGTGGACGTCGCTTCCAAGCGGGACGTCGAGAGTGAGCTCTACCGCGTACTCGCCGTGGCCCTCCATGAAAGCGGCATTTCCAAGGAGCCTTTTGAAGCTCCTCGGGTCAGCGACGTTCTTGTTGGAAATTATCACGAACTTCTCCCTCATAAACTCCCTTCTGAACTCCGCGCTCTCACTGGTCTCGGCGAGCTTCTCCGTGGTATCGGGGTCCTTCCATTTCAGCTCCAGCCTCGCACCCCTGCACTTCTGGACGGTGGCGTAGAGCTTCCCGGAAAAGCCCCACTCGGTCAGTTCAATCCTCGCGTGGGCGAACTCCATGTCCTTTGAGGCCTCAAGCGACTGCCTGTCGAGCTCGAACCTGTAGGAGGGGTTTATGGGTATCACAACGGTATTTTCAAACTCAGGTTCCGTGACGAGATACGCGGGGACGTCTATTAAAACGTCCTCATTTCGGTTCATGACGAGAGAAAACCTTTCGGGCTTCAGTTCTATTCTGTCAGTCTTCAGCTCGGTTTCCCGGGTGAATTCTCTGTCAACGGAATAGTGCCGGCTCTTCCCGGTGCTCGACCAGTGTCCCTTGAGGATAAGCCTCCCTTTGACGAGCCCCATCCTCCTCGGGAGGATTACCATGCTACCATCGATTTTTATCCCTTCCCGGAACTTTTCGGCCTTCCGTCTTGCTTCTTCCTGCGTCCTGTGGGCCATGAGGGCTATTCCCAGGATAATAAAAAGAACCAGGAGGATGAACATGGCTCCGGGGTTCATGTCACCACCAACGGGACTTGAACTTTGGGACGAATAAGCTTTCCCCTCAGACCAGTTTGACTGAGCGGTCGAGGAGCAGGTGGAGTGTGTAGCCGGAGAAAGCCGCGAACCCGACGAACAGGGCTTCCTCCCAGCTCATTTTAAGCCCGTAATCGGCGAATAGGAGGGACAGGAGCCCGTAAACCAATGCGAAGGCTAGGGAATGGATGATCCCCCTATGCCGGGGCATGAGCTCCGAGAACCCATACCACGCCGCCAGTGCTCCCGCGGTTCCTACCCCCCAGGCAGCGGTGAGGGTCTTCCAGGGCTCCCCGAAATCAATTGAGCTTATTGTGTGGGTGTATACTGCGCTTCCGATCAGAACCGCGACTACGGCTTTTGCACCGCGGTGTATAAGGGCGTCCGGGTGGTCTATGTCCGGGAGGTCGCTTCCGAAGACGTAGAGGGCATATCCGAGCATCATGGCAGCGGTGCTCATTCTAAAGGGGACTTGAAGAAAGTGCTTCAAAAGGCCGGCGAGGAAAATTAGAAGGGGATAACTAACTATCCCTGCTACCACGTGCTCCTCGTAGTTCATGATTTCACCTCGAGGAATTTTGCTACTCCTCTTCCTGGGCCTGTCCTTCCTCGAGGAACTTCCTCACGTAATCCGGAACCTTGTAGTTTCCTCCTGGATCCCCAACGAGGAATCCGAGCCTCACGAGCTCGTTGAGGTTCTCGTAGACCTGGACGCCCGGCTTCTTCACGACCTTGGCTATCTGGATGTAGCTCGCAGGCCCTCCGTTGAACTCAAAGACTATCGTCTTAACGAGCTCCTTGTACTCTTTTGGAATCCTGGTGAGGTACTCGTCGAGGCTCTTTGGCTCCTCGAGAATGGTGGTCACAACGAAGTCGTCTATCGGGTCGAAGCGGTGTTTCGCCGCCTCAGTGAGGACGTAGTGGAGCAGTCTCAGCGTCTGTCTCGGATTGCCCCTTCCCAGCCTGTGGATGAGCTTTATTGCATCCTCGGTAAAGGGGTACAGGGGGTCGTCCGTGTCCTTTACCCTGACCTTGTTCAGCCTCTTCTTTACGAGTTCGTAGACCTCATCGAGGCTCATCGGGCGCAGCTTGAACTCGTAGTGGAGGCGCATGAAGAAAGCGGGGAATATCTTTGAGTACTCCTCGTAGGCCTCGGGTACGCAGGCGAAGGCAACGATGCAGCCCTCGGGCATGTTGCTGATGAAGTGCCTCAGCATCTCAAAGAACTGTATCTTCTCCTTTTCGCTCGCCCCCTGCATGTTCTCCAGCTCGTCGAGGAGAAGGGCGGAGTAGGGGTATTTGCCCAGCTGTTCTGCAAGGAGCTCTGCTATGTCCCTGCTCTTGTACTCCTGCGTGTCGCTCAGCATCTTCTCGAGCCTATCTATGAAGCCGAGCTTTCTCGAGAGGTTTTCTAGAAAGATGTTCGTCCTGCTCTTTGGCGGTTTGATGGCGTAGAATATGTCCCTTGTCAGCTTCAGGATGTCGTGGGTATCAACCTTGACGTAGAGGGCCTTTCCTTTGTGCTCTTCTATTGCCTTGGCTATTGTCTTGAGCCTCTGGGTCTTGCCCATTCCAAGGGGCCCGACTATGCTGAGCGCTATCGAGCTCTTGTTTCCTATTACCTCTGAGATTATCATCTGGAGGCGCATGTCCACCTCCTGATAAACGTGAATGCTCTCAACGTCCCTTATTCCCTCACTCGCAAGCTGCTCAAAGGGGTTTCGAGAAAGGCCGTATATTTCGTATGACTGATAGGGATAAAGCTTAAGGCCACCAGATTCCATTTAACCTCACCGCACTATCTTGGCTTTCAGGATATAAAAACTTGTCCATTGGTGAGCGAAAATGACGGTCATTCTGGTGACGGCTCCCCCCGGGAGGGAGGGGGATGCTATCCTTGAACTCGAGTGGGCCCTGGGGAACGTCAGGGTCAAGGGGACGGACTGGAAAGGCGTTCTCCTTGCCGAGACGCCGCTTCCCAAAGAGGAAGTCCTTGAAAGGCTGAGGGGGTTTGAGACACAGGCAATACAGCGTGTCGTGCCGCTCGATGTTATCGTTCCCGCAAGATGGGAAGATATCGAAAATGCAGTCGTTGAACTTGGGAAAAAGATAGATGGGACATTTGCGGTCCGGGCAAAGGCTAGGGGGAACCGGGAACTGTCCCAGAGGGAACTTGAGGTCAAACTGGGCTCCCTTCTTGTCGAGGGCTACGGCCTCAGAGTGAACCTGAGTGAACCCGACTTCACAGTTATTGTGGAGGTTCTCGGAAAAAGGGCGGGAATCGGCCTCGTTCGGAGGGGTGAACTCCTTAAGTTTAAGGTGGAGGACTGAGCAGTTTTGATTTTGGAAACGCTCAATGGTTGTCTTCTGGATTTTCGTTCATGACAAAAGCTTATTAGGCTGGCCTACAAACTGTTCAGGGGATAAAGATGCTGGACGTTGAAGAGGTCATCGAGAGGCTTCAGAAGATAAGCTATGAAGAAGCGCTGGCCTACTGGATAGCAAGCGAAAGGGAGGAGGCGGAGTTCTACAGGGAGCTTGCTGAAAGGGCTAAAAATCTTGGGCTTCCGGAGAACCTCGTTGAGACCTTTCTTAAGCTCAGCAGGGACTCCGAAAGGCACGCCGAAGAGCTAACAAGGCATTTAAGGAGGTCCTTTGGAGGGGAGCCTTCGACCGAAATTCCGCCGCTGGAGGTCCTTCCCGTCCTCGAGAAGTTTGAGCGCGCCGATCAAGTTAAAGAAGTGCTTGAAACTGCAATGGAGAGCGAGCTGATGGCAACGGGGGCCTACAAAGCGCTGGCCGAGAAAGTTGATGACGAACGCCTGAGGGAGCTCTACCTCAAGCTCGCCGAGGTTGAGAGGGGGCATTATGAGGCCCTGAAGAAGGAATACGAACTGCTGGGTGATTAAACATGGTTGTCGAAATCTTGAACGAGATTAGAAAGCTCAATGAGCGCGAACTCCTGAGCTACTGGATTAGAGGCGAATACGAGGAAGCTGAAATCTACTGGAAGCTTGCAGAGAGGGCCGGGGAGCTTGGCCTCCCGGAAGAAGTAGTTCTGACTTTTAAGAGGCTCGGCGACGAGTCCAAGGGGCATGGAGACGAGCTTTACAGGATATATCGCGAGCGGTACGGCGACGAGCTCGTCGAAGTGAACGTCCCAAACGTCGAGTCCCTCAACGTTTTCGGCAAGTTCTGGAAGGTCGAAGACCTGGAGGATGTCATCAAAGTGGCCCTCGAGAGCGAGAAACTTGCGGAGACGATTTACAGGAAGCTGGCGGAGGAGTGCGGGGACGAGGAATTAAGGAGAATATACCTTAGCCTGGCCGATATTGAGAGGGGCCACTACGAGGCTCTTCTGCGCCTTTTGGAGGGCAAAAATGTTGATACCTGAAACAGAGTCTTTTTTCGTTTTTCGAATTTTCGGGAATTGACTTCTTTAGCAGAAACTTTTAAGTCTATTATGATGTATAAAAACTTCGGCGAATCAAAATGGAAGACCTTGAAAAAGTTCTGGCCGATTTTGAGAGAATGCTCTCGAAGCTGAGCGAAAAAGAAGTCCTTGCCTACTGGATATTTGGTGAGTACGAAGAGGCAAAGATTTACTGGAAGCTGGCCGAAAAGGCCGAGGAGCTCCGTCTTCCGGCGAGCCTTATCGGAACTTTCATGGACCTTGCCAGGGAGTCAGAAGAACACGGAAACACGCTTAAGCGGATCTATGTACGCACCTACGGTGAAGAGCCCAAAAAGATTGACCTGCCTTACATTGAGGCTGAAGTCCTTGCGAGGGCCCTCGAAGACCCGGAGAACATACCCTACGTCCTGAAAATAGCTATGGAAACCGAGCTGATAGCTAAGAGGCTCTACGAGAGGCTCGCCGAGATCACGCAGGATGAGAACGCTCGAAAAGTCTACAAATACCTCGCCGATGTCGAGTGGACGCACTATCTAAGACTGAAGGGCGAGGCAGAGCTCATGGGGATAAGGGTAGAAATCCCGGGAGCAGAGGTAGCGCAGTATTAGTGGAAAAGTGAGTAGAGGGGGCTAAAAAGAAAAGGCAAGTCACTCACGCTTTGGACTGCTCCTTCTTTTCAGCCTGGGCCTTTTCCTTTGCCTTCTTCTGCTCCTCAAGCCTCTTCTTGATCTCCTCGACCTTTTCTGGCTTGAGCGGGATGAACTTGTCGTCGTAGTTGTCGTAGCTCGCCAGCAGAAACTCGTCGCTCATCTGGAGCGCCCCGGTCGGGCAGACGTCGACACACTGCTTGCAGTAGACACAGCGAGCCGTCCACAGGGCGACCTTCCTTATCTCGGGTAAGAAGACGAAGACTCCTGCCGGACAGACGGTGACGCACATCCTGCAGCCGACGCACTTGTCCACGTTGTACTTTATCTGACCCCTGAAGTTCTCCGGGACGGGTACTGGCTCGGTTTTGGGGAAGAGGTTGGTTGCTGGTTTCTTGAACAGGTTTCTAAGTACTGTGGGGACGAGGGGTGAGAGGCTCACATTATCACCTCCATGGCTATGAGGAGGGTGCCGATGATTGAGGCTGGGAGGACGTTCTTCCAGAGGAGTTCAACGGCCTGTGTTATTCTGAGTCTGCCGGTGGTGGCCCTGAAGACGCTCTGGACTGCGAAGAGCAGGATGAACACCTTGAGCGTGTGGAAGAGCAGGTTCACGATGTCGGCTGAAAGCCCGCTGAGGTTAAAGTAACTCGCTATTCCCCATGGGAAGAATATTGACACGACGAGCGACGCCGCTATGTAGGTCTTGAGTGCCTTCGTGAGCTTCAGCAGGGCCAGGTAGCGCCCGCTGTACTCGGCGAGGGCACCTTCGGCTATCTCTTCCTCAGCGTCGGGGATGTTGAAGTATCCGGCCTCTATCTCACTCACCAGCCAGATGACGAAGACGTAAAGGAGGATTACTGCACCAACGAAGCTGAGCGGTGTCCCTATCTCCCAGATGTTGTGCTGGTAGAAGACCCCCATGCTGAACGGCTTCTCAACGCCGAGCTTTCCGAGGCGCCACATTATTGCGAAGATTGCCAGCATCATGGCCGGCTCCCTGGACACCAGTATCGCGGCTTCCCTCGCCGCACCTATCTTCGCGTAGGGGCTTCCGGAGCTTATTGCACCGAGTATCTTGAAGAAGCATATCAGCGTGAGGAGGTAGATGAAGACGATGACGTCCCCCCTGCTCGAGAGGATCGGTTCGAAGCCCATCGGGGTGTAGGGGAGGAGCGCTATGACTGTCGCTAGGGCGAGCACGGGTGCCGCTCTGAACATGTAGTTGGCGGTGTTTGGGATTATCGTCTCCTTGCTTGCCAGCTTGAGGAAGTCGTAGACCGGCTGGAGGAGCGGCGGGCCGACCCTCCTCTGCATCCTCGCGACCAGCTTCCTGTCTATTCCTTCCCAGAGGAGTGAGGCGAGTGAGACGAAGGCATAGAGGCCTATCAGACCTGCTACAGGATAGACGATGTTTGTCATGACGTCCATCTCCATCACCTCACACAGCCCACTCCGAGCGGGCTTGGGTCTCCCTTAACCTCCGGATTGAGCTCGCGCGTCTTCTCTATCGAGGCCTTGATGAGATCTTTTTCGGTGAGGACTCTCTTCTTTCCGTCCTGAATCACGGCAACCCTGTCCGTACAGCTGAGGCACGGGTCTATTGAGGCGATGGCAACCACGACGTCCGCGACCTGGTTGCCCACCAGTCCCTTGGCGATGGTGAAGATGTTCGGGAAGGTCGGCTCCCTTGCCTTCCAGCGGAGCGGCTTGTCGGAGCCCCTCTTTCCGCGGACGTAGTGCACCAGCTCGCCACGCGGGGCCTCGTATCTTCCGACTCCCTCCCCGTCGACCATAATCTTGAGCTTGGCGACGAGGACGTTGTCCTTCGGGAAGGCCTTGATTTTTCCGTCTGGCATCTGGTCGAGTGCATGTTCAAGAAGCTCAAGGCTCTGGTGAATCTCTCCAATTCTCACGGCCGTCCTGTCGTAAACGTCGCCGTGCGGCTTCTCGCCGGTGACGTCCTGCGGGAGCACCGGCTTAACTCCAAGGTCCGGGTAAACGCCGAGCCCCTCGCTCCACCTGGCGTCCACCTTTAGCCCAGAACCCCTGGCGGTCGGGCCGACTGCACCGTACTCTCTGGCGATGCGCCTGCTTACCACCGCCGTGTCTCTCAGACGCGCCTCTATGGTCGGGTCGTGGAGGAATACCTCCTCTATCTGAGGCATTATGCTCCTGTAGTACTTTATCAGGTCGAGGATGAGCCTCTTGCCCTTCTCGTCTATGTCCCTCCTGACGCCGCCTATGGTCACCATTGAGTAGTTCACACGGTTCCCCGAG
>JAGHBN010000069.1 GCA_021160985.1 Thermococcus sp. | reverse complement strand
TCTTGGTTCCAAGGAGGAGAACCTTCTTAACGTCCCTCTTTTTCATCTCCTCGATGAGGGCCTCTATTATGCTCACCATCGGCACGTTAATGGCCTTCTGAACCTCCGGGAAGACGATGTGAGGGGTGTTAGCGGTCAGGGCTATTATCTCAGCTCCAGCCTTCTCAAGGGCCTTCGCGGCCTTGATCAGTATCTCTTTCCGCCCCTCCCAGCCACGCGGGTTGTTTTTGAACTCATCAAAGTTTATCGAGTAGATTATCAGCTCCGGAAACGTAAACGGCCCGAACTTTTCTCTGCTCAGCCTGATGTAGTTCCGGTAGTAGTAACAGGTTGATTCCGGCGTCGTTCCACCTATGAGGCCTATCTTTTTCATGGCGAACCACCGGGAAAAGTAGACGCAATGCAATTATGAACCTTTTGGTTTGAAACAAAAGGTTGGGAATAACGTTGAGCAAAGAGGGATTGCAAAAACAGAAATGCTAAAGAAGCTTCTCGATTTCTTCCCAGAGCCTCTCGGCGAGCTCGCGCTTGTTCATCTTGGGCAGTTTCTTCGTAAAGTCCCTACCTACGAGTACGACCTCGTTCTCGTCGCTTCCGAAGGCCTTTAGCGTGTTGGCCACCACCAGGTCGCTTCCCGCCCTCTCGATCTGCTTCCTCGCAGCTTTGATCAGTTCGTCCTCGCTGAGGCCTGTCTCCGCCTTGAACCCAACGAGGAAGACATTGGGCTGGAGCCCTTTAACGCGGTCTATTATCTTCGGCGTGGGTTCGAGCTCGAGGGTGAGCTCTTTTCCGCTCTTGATTTTTGTCTCGGCTTTGTTCTTGACGCGGAAGTCGCTGACGGCTGCGGCCAGGACAACAATGTCGTACTTCTTGCTCTTCAGCTCGCCCTCTATAGCCTGGAGCATCTCCTCGACGGTCTCAACCTCAATCTGGTTCTCCACGAAGCTGGGGACGCTTCCCTTCGTCTTGATGAGCGTTACCTCGGCCCCCCTGAAGTCCGCCTCTTCGGCGATGGCAACGCCCATCTTCCCGCTGCTCGCGTTGGTTATGTAGCGGATCGGGTCTATGTACTCCCTCGTCGCGCCTGCAGTCACGAGGACGCGCTTCCCTTCGAGGGTCTTGGGGTGGAGCTTCCGGATAACGCGGTAGACTATCTCGTCTATGGAAGCGACCTTAGCCTTCCCCTCCTCAAATCTCGGCCCTATGAACTCCACGCCGACCCTCTTGAGCTTCTCGATGTTCTCGACGACTATCGGGTGCTGGTACATTGTGGAGTGCATTGCGGGGGCAATCATGATCGGCGTGTGGGCAAAGGCAGTCGTCACAACGGTCGTGACCGGTGTGTCGTCTATACTGTTGGCAATCTTTCCTATCGTGTTGGCCGTTGCAGGGCAGACGAGTACCAGATCGGCCTTGTTTTCGTGTTCTCCCGCGAGCTCAACGTGCTCTATGAAGCCCGTTATCTCCGTTATGACGGGGTTCCCAGTGGCGAACTCCATGGCGTAGGGATGGATTATCTTCTGGGCGTTCTCGCTCATGACCGCGTGAACCTCGGCGCCGTGCCTTATCAGCTCCCTTGCGAGCTTGACGCACTCAACCGCCGCTATGCTCCCGGGGATTGCGAGGACTATCTTTTTACCGACAAGCTTTCTGCTTTTTGTGGCATGGATGAGCTTAACGTGATGAAGCATGGAAACACCTCCAGAAAAGGGTTGAACTAACTCATATATAATACTTCGGAAGGGGTCAAAGTTCCCGCACTGCGTCCTCTTCAAACTTGCTAACTTCCTCCCTGGTGCCCACCCATACGACTATCGTAGGCTCGACGGTTATCATACCGTCCGTTATCATAGGTTTAATCTCGTGTATGGCCTTTTCAATCTTGTATCCCCTGTCAACAACCTCGATTACGATTGGAAGGTCTGTTGAGAGCCTCATGACGTCGGCCGAGTGAACGCGGCTCTTCTTCCCAAAGCCGTAGATGCCACGGTAAACGGTCGCCCCTGCTATCCCAATCTCCCTCAGCTTTTCCACTATGGCCTTGTAAAGGGGCTTTCCCTCCCAGCGGTCGTTCTCACATATGTAAATGCGAAGGCGGAGCGTGTTCCAGTGTTCGACTTCAACCACAGTTTCACCTCCTTGCAAGGATGAATCCGAGAAATATTAAGCCCACCGTGATTATAACGTTTGCCGAGACGTTCAAAAGGGCTAAAAGGTACTCCCTCTCGCGGAGGAGCGAGAAAGTCTCATAGGAGAACGTGGAGAACGTACTCAGTGCCCCGCAGAAGCCCGTGCCGAAGAACGCCCTCCAGTCTGCAGGGACATCAACGCCCCAGAAGAGCAGGCCGTAGAGATAGCCGAGGATAAGGCTGGCTGTACTGTTCACTAGGAGCGTTCCCACCGGGAAGTCCCTGTAAACCGGCAGTATTCCCGAGATGTAGAACCTTGCAAGTGCGCCGAGGGCACCGCCGAGCATTATTGCGGTTGCTATTCTGAAGTTCATTCCTCACACCTGGTTTTGTTGTCTTCTGCCTTCCTCCAGCATGCATCCGGTGGTCTTAATAAGATTTTGGGTGGCACTATGGGGAAAGTCGGGGTGGTCATTTCCCAAAGTTCAGGTGGTAGTGTATTTTCTCCTCGATTCCACTGTAGTCCCTCATCGGAAGCCTCAACCTCTTCCGAAGCCGTTTGTTCTCGGCTATCATTCGCGAAAGCTGTATCGCTAGATTTTGATTGTCGAGGGCAATGTAGTACGTTTTAAACTTTAGGGGGGACCACTTCCCCTCCAGCTCGTAGAGTTCCTTTTCAAGATGGGAGATCTCCTCTCGGAGTCTTTCGAACGTTTCCTCGTTGGCTCTGGGGTCATCCTCAAGGTAGCCGTGAAGGAGGATTATTCTGATTGCCTCCTCTACCCCGAAGTCGTAACGTTCGCATAGCTCTCGTATTTTTTCAAAGGTCTCGTCTGAAATCTTGAACGTTATTCTTCGCCAGCCATTCTTTGGTCTCACTCTAATCTTCATTTCTTTATGGCCTCCAGTTCTGCCCTAAGCCTTTTGTTTTCCTCGCTGAGTTCTTTCCGAAACGCCACCAAGAAGTCTCTGTCGCGCTTTGCAGTCTCCTCGAACTCGCTTAGTTCAATGTAGCTCGTTCTCATTTCAACGAGTCTTTTCTTGACCCTCTCCATCTGCTCGATGAGAAAGCGGAGCTTTAAAACCCTTAAGGTTCTTTCAAGCCCCTCCAAATCCTGGAATCTGGCCTCTATTTTGCGTTTGTTCTTCCTTATCCTGGCCAGCTCTTCGTTAGTGGCCTCTATCTCCAGGGAAAGCCCTCCGGTTTTCTGGCTTTGCCTTTCCTTACCGGTACTCTCATCAGAGGAAGTGCTCCATGAAGTCTAGGACTGCGAGCGCCCGGTAGGTGTTCTGGAAGTTTGAGATGCCGAGCTCAAGGCTCCTCCTGAAGCCGCCGTTGGAGTTCTGGAGCTGGCGTATGAACCAGACGTGTCTTCTTGGACAGGTTGGGGCTTCGTTCTGGAGCTTAAAACCTCTTGTGGCGTAGAAGGTCGGCTCAAGGTACGGCGGAAGACTGTAGGGCACTTCCGTAAAGCCGCCCCAGTCACCGCAGAGCTCACAGTTCCTGAAGTGGAGGCTCTTGGGCGGCCGGTAGCCGAGGGTGTTGAGGGTGAAGAGCGCCTGGTAAGTCATCGTTGTGGTTGGTTGCTTGACACCATAGCCGTTTCCATTCCTAAAGCGCATCACGAATTCTCTTATGGCGTCTCTCTCATCTTGGCCGAACTTCAAGCCAATTGCATCAAAAGCCTTGGTCACCCAGTAGGTGGCTTCCAGCGGTGTGGCCGTCCCGAACTCCTCGCTTCCGCCGAGTCCGACGGCAAATTTACCCTCCAGCGGGTTGTATTTGGTGAAGATTATCTCGCTTTTCTCCCTTGCGAGGTCTCTGGCTCCGAGGAGGGTGAGGCCTTCAAGGGCCATCGCTATCGCAACCACGGCAGTCTGCGGCTGAAGTGCGTTGGTCAGGAACTCAATAGTTTTCTCCGGCTCGGGAAATTCAAGGCTGAGGAGTTTGTAGATTTTGACCGCGTAGTAGGTGTCGTTCACGTTGGTGTCATTGAGTATGCTCACGAAGCAGTATCCACCGTCCTCGTGGTGCCTCTTCTCAACGTAGCGCAGGGCCGCATCAACGTTAACGTAACGTCCAAGCGCATAAAGCTTCGAGCCCATTCTACCGCCTCCCAAGCTTTTAGCGGAGAACAGGCGTCATCAGCCCTTTCGGGCGGTTCGGGCTCGAAGCCCCGGGCGGACGCCATCGCCCGACGTCAATTTGAAGAGCTCTTAAAAACCTTTATGGTTCAAGGCCTGAAGAAAAGTTTAATAGGGCCTGTGCCCTCTTTCCTCCCATGCCAATGGAGTTCATAGCCTTCACGTACGTCAGCAACTTCGTGAGTGACGGTCTGATAAGGGAGGTTGTCTTTGACGTATTCGAAGAGGCCAACAAGTTCTTTAAGGAGAACGACCTCCCGTTGAGGTTTATCTACGTTGGGAAGACTGAGCTTGAACCGGGTTATCTGATAAACATCTATACCCCCAACGGGAAGGTCCGGGCTTATCCCCTCGAAGCTCTCGTGGATGTGTTGCATGCCAGGCTTCTCCAGGAGATTGGGGGGCGGCCGAAAATTAAGATGAACAAGATATTCGCCCTCACCACTTTTCCCCTGGTTTCCCGCAATCCGTATTTCGATTTCTATGAGAAGTTCTTGGGCATTCATGAAATGAGGCTTGGTATAAGAATAATGGTGCTTTCAATGAATCCCTTTGAGCCGCCTGAACTGTCGGAGCTTTTAAGAAAGACAAACGGGAACATCCCGGAGAGGGAACTTCAGAGCAAACTGAGGGCCCCGCTGGAGCTCTTTAAGAGAAGGCTTCTCAAGGGAGTTCTCCACGAGGTCGGCCACGGTTTTGGGCTGGAGCACTGCCCCAACAACTGCGTCATGCGGTCGCCATCAACGATGGAGGAGTGGGATTCCATAATGGTGGGCTACTGCGACTCCTGCTTCCTCAACCTCAAGAGGGCCGTTGAGTGGTCGGACTTTGTCCCGTAGGAATAGAGCAAAGGTTTTAGGAACCTTCAAGGACTTCTAACTGATGTGGGGCGGTCTTTACAGGCGGGGTTATGATGGTGCCCAAAGGGCGCTGCCAAGGTATATCTCGATTCTCCGGGGAAAGGAAGAGCCCGGTTTCCTCGTTGCAAAAAAGGTTTCAGTGGATTTTGAAGAGGACTGGCCGCTTGAAGACCTGTGGCAGGCACACGAAACTGGCATGGCCAGACTCAGGAAAGGTAAGGTTGAGGAGAATCCCGAAAAGAGCCTTCTAGACCTGAAGGCACTAATAGCGGACAGAATTCTGGAAGCCTGCACGCTGTGTGAGGTAAAATGCCGCGTGAACAGGAGGGAAAGCATTGGCTACTGCCGCGTAAAGGAGAGCCTCGTTGCCAGCGACTTCCTCCACTACGGCGAAGAGCCCGAGCTCGTGCCGTCTTACACCGTCTTCTTCTCCGGCTGCAACTTCCGCTGCGTCTTCTGCCAGAACTGGGACATAAGCCAGTACCGCGTTGGGGTGGAGCACGTTCCCGAGTTCATGGCGCTGAAAATAGAGGAGGCCTTCAGAAAGGGTGCAAAGAACGTTAACTTCGTCGGTGGTGAGCCGACACCAAGCCTCCCTTTCATACTGGAGACATTGAGACACGTTAAAGTTCCAATTCCGGTTGTCTGGAACTCCAACATGTACATGAGCGAAGAGGCTATGAGGCTCCTCGACGGCGTTGTTGATGTCTACCTGGCCGACTTCAAATGGGGGAACAACGCCTGTGCCAGGAAGTACTCAAAGGTTCCAGGGTACTGGGAGGTCGTGACGAGGAACTTCCTGCTCGCAAAGGAGCACTACGGGGCAGAGTTCCTGATACGGCATCTGGTCGTTCCGGGCCACATTGAGTGCTGCACGAGGCCGGTGCTTGAGTGGATAGGAGAAAACCTCGGGAAGGAGGTCAGGGTAAACGTCATGTTCCAGTACCGGCCGGAGTACAGGGCAGGTGAGTACCCCGAAATCGACAGAGGATTGAGCGAAGAAGAAAAGCGAAAGGCCGCCCAGATCGTTGAAGAGCTTGGGTTTAAAAACGCCCTTGTGGGATAAACGTTATTTAGGTTGAAGAGAACCCGGAAATTAGGTGGGATAACATGAGGCTTCCGACTCACAAGACCAAGATAGTTGCCACAATAGGGCCCGCGTCCAGAGATAGAAAAACGATAACTGACCTCATAAAGGCTGGGATGAGCGTCGCGAGGATAAACTTCTCTCACGGGACATTTGAGGAGCACGAGAAAACGATACGCCTTGTCAGGAAGGTTTCCGAAAAGCTCAACGTTCCCGTTTCGATTCTGGGCGATCTCCCTGGAGTCAAGATAAGGGTGGGGAAGCTCCAGAAGGGGCAGATTACGCTGAGACGCTGGCAGACTGTGAGGCTCACCACCGAGGACATCGAGGGTTACGACGGAGTCATCCCGGTGCAGTTCAAGGACTTTCCTAAACTCGTCTCCAAGGGGGATGTGATATACCTCAGCGACGGTTTCATAGCCCTCCGGGTTGAAGAGGTCCGGGATAAGGAAGTGGTCTGTAAGGTGCTTGTGGGCGGGACACTCTACTCTCACAAGGGCATAAACGTTCCCAGCATGAGAATGCCGGTTGAAGCGATAACTGAGAGGGATAAAGAGATACTCGAGTTCGCCATAGAGCAGGGAATAGACGCTGTGGGGCTTAGCTTCGTCGGTTCTGCCTACGATATCCTGAACGTAAGGAGATTCGTGGAGGAAAGAAACGGCCGGTTATTCATCATAGCCAAGATTGAACGCCCTGACGCCGTGAGGAACTTTGATGAAATCCTAAATGCGGCCGACGGCATCATGGTGGCAAGGGGAGACCTCGGAGTGGAAATGCCCATTGAAAGGCTGCCGATTCTCCAGAAAAAGCTCATAAGCAAGGCAAGCCTTGCGGGAAAACCTGTCATAACAGCCACCCAGATGCTCGAAAGCATGACCGTTGAGAAGCTTCCTACCAGGGCGGAGGTTACCGACGTGGCAAACGCAATACTCGATGGCACCGATGCCGTGATGCTTTCAGAGGAAACGGCCGTTGGGAAATATCCGGTCGATGCCGTCAGGATGATGGCCAAGATAGCGAGAACTACCGAGGTTTACAGGGATTCGATGTGGCTGGAGCGGACAGCGCAGTGGAAGATGTCGGAGCTCAAGAGGGGGGTTCCGAGGGGAGGCAGAATAAAGGACGCCATAGCAAGGAGCATCATAGAGGCACTGACTTCGATTAACATCAAGTACATACTCACTCCGACGAGGAGCGGTGAAACCGCGAGGCTGATTTCGCGTTTCAGGCCGAAACAGTGGATACTGGCGTTTACGACTGACGAATGGGTTGCCAAGACGCTGGTATTCTCATACGGTGTCTACCCCTTTGTGGTGGATTCGACAACCGAGGATGAGATACTCGCCATGATAAGGGGGCTGGGCCTCGTTAAGGAAGGTGATACCGTCCTGCTGACTAAGGGAACGCCCATCGGAAGAACGGTGGGGACGAACACAATAAGGATCTTCAGCGTTTAATTCAAAAATAGGGGCCTGGGGCCCCACTTGCACCTCCCATGCCTGCCCGCGTTTATTTTTCTCTCTTCATTCCTCCACCCTGAGTTTCAGCGAGGTGTGTTCCTGCTTGAGCTCCTCCAGCTTCCCCAGTATTTTCTCGCTGGTCTCCCTTAGCTGTAGTGCCAGCTCTTCAAGCTCTTTTATCTTCTCCTCAAGGGCTATCTCGCGCTCTTCGATCTCCTCCATTGCCATTGCAAGCTTTTCCTCCTCGCTCTTCTTGTAAACCTCTATCTTCAGGTTTTCGTAGTCCCACTCGATTCTTCCTTCCTCAATGGTGAAGGGCACCGTTATCCGTATAACGTCGCTCTTTTCGACTCCCAGTTCTCCCAGCTTTTCAAAAATACGCTGGTTTAGCTCGCCAGCGGCTCTGACTACCTCCTTTGGATCAACCTTTCCCCGCGTCAGGGCAAAGAGGACACGCCTCACCTTGCGGGCGTAGCCGGAGGCCCTCACAAACCCCGTGCTCAGGCGCATGGCCATCACCACAAGTATTTTAGCCTTCGGAAGATAAATAACTAACGGTGAGAAAAATGAACATCCTGATATTCGGGCCTCCCGGGAGCGGGAAGTCAACCCATTCGAGGAGAATAGTGGATCGCTACGGGCTGAGCTACATATCCTCCGGCGATATAATACGTGCTGAGATTGCCCGGGGCACGGCTCTGGGAAATGAACTCGGGCGGTTCCTGGCGAGGGGCGACCTGATACCCGATACCGTTGTCAACACGCTGGTTATCTCGAGGCTGAGAAGGGCCAGACAGAACTTCATAATAGACGGCTACCCGAGGACCGCCGAGCAGGTTCTCACCCTTGAGAACTACCTCTACGACCACGGGATAGTCCTCGACCTGGCGATGGAGATATTCATCTCCAAGGAGGAGAGCATCGAACGAATTGCCGGGAGGAGGATATGTCCCAGGTGCGGGGCGGTGTACCACGTGAAATACAGCCCCCCAAAAGTCCCAGGGAAATGCGACGTTTGCGGCGCCGAGCTGATTCAGAGGGAGGACGACAGGAGGGATGTTGTTGAGAGGAGATACGACCTCTACATAAGCAACATGGCACCGATAATAAAGTTCTACAAAAGGCACGGCCTCTACGTGAGGATTGACGGGCACGGTTCCATAGAAGAGGTCTGGGAGAGAATAAGGCCTCTCCTGGACTACATTAGAGCTCGGGAAACTTCTCCCCGAAGGCCCCCAGAACCTCTTTGACGGTTTCGTCTTTCTTATCTCCCTCTGCAACTTCCCTGGTATTTTTCCAGTCCCCAAACACGAGGGAGTCCTTTTTGTCGTCCGGGTCGAGCACTTTCACCTCGACGCGGAGGTATTCCATGTTGAGCGTTCCAAGGTAAGACCGCACCTTTGGGGTGATGCTTCTTGATATCCTCTCTTTTTCGAGGGGGTGGGTTGGATTCTGCAGGAGAAGGGCAACTATTGCCTTTGGCCGCCCGTCTTTCGGGACGTTGATGGTCAGGGCTGAAAAATCCACATTCCTGTCCTTCAGGTAAATGGCCAGCCCCTTGCCGAGGCGTTCGAGGTTTCTTCTCATGTCGTCCGGGGCGTTTACAATGAGCTTTGTCTCCCGGTTCTTTTGAACGCGGTGGGATTCTACGAGCTTAAAACCTGCGACTTCAAATGTTGCGTTGTATAACTTGCCCAGCCTCTTTGTAGCGTCCCCTGCAAGCTTTTCCAGAACTGCCGAAATGATGGTCTCGAGTTCAAGGGTGGGGAATGCCTCGGGTTTGGTAAGCTCTATTATGAATCCAACCACTATTCTATCCTTAACCTCATTTACTCCAGCCTTCATGCTCACAATGTCTACCCCAAGGGCCTCCAGGGCTTCCACAAGCCCGTCAGCGAAGAACTTCTCTACAACGGGATAGTACTCGGGGGGTTCCACGATTAGCTTAACCATGACGAAGTAAATTAAACGGAAACGATTTAAGGCTTTCCTTCAAACATCCTTAGGTGGGCCTAATGAAGGTGAAGTTCTATGCCACGTTCCGCGAGATGGTCGGTAAAAAGGAGGTCGAGGTTCACGGGGTGAGGACTGTAAGGGAGCTCATTGAGTATCTTGCCGAAAAGTACAGTCCCGAACTCAAAAGACAGCTCCTTGAAAGCCCGCGAGTGGGAGAAGGCAAGCCTGTGGACGGGATGATTCTCGTGAACGGCCACAACATCCTTCACCTGAAGGGGCTGGATACAGAACTCCACGAGGACGATGAGGTACATATCTTCCCGCCCGCGGGGGGCGGTTGAATGGCGGTAGCGGAGCTCTGCCTCTTCCCCTCGGGACAGGGAGTCCGGGCGTTGGAAAGTACCTTGAACCCGTCATTGAGGTCATCAAGGCCAGCGGTTTAAAGTACCACGTCTGTCCTATGGGGACTGTGGTAGAGGGTTCCCTGGAAGAGATTCTTGAGCTTGTGAAGAAGTGCCACGAGGCTACGCTCAATGCCGGTGCAAAGCGCGTCGTCATAAACCTGAAGACAGATGACAGAGTGGACAAACCCCTCACCATAGAGGGCAAGATGGGGGTCTGAATGGCCGAGTACTTCAACAAGATAGCCGGACGTTATGACGACTGGTATCGGACAAAAACCGGCCGGTACGTGAACAGGGTTGAGAAATGGCTAGTATTTTCGATGCTCCTCACAAAATCTGGTAAGGCATTGGATCTGGGTTGCGGCACCGGGAACTACACCCTTGAGCTCAAAAAGCGAGGTTTCGATGTCATAGGCCTAGACGCCAGCGAGGAGATGCTGAAAATAGCGCGTTCGAAGGGCCTTAACTGCATCAAAGGCGACGCCTACTCGCTGCCCTTTCCCGATGGGAGCTTCGGCCTCGTGCTGAGCGTCACGATGTTTGAATTTATCCACAAACCCGGGAGGGTAATCGCCGAGATACACCGCATCCTCAAACCGGGAGGGGAGGTTTATCGGCACCATGAACGGGAGAAGCGCGTGGTTCTTCTTCAAGCGCCTGAAGAGCCTCTTCGTCGAGACGGCCTACCGCTACGCCCGTTTTTACACTCCCGACGAGCTGGAAACTCTCCTGAAAAACGCTGGTTTTAGAGACGTGGAGAGCGCAGGGGTTATATTCTTCCCTTCTTTCTGGCCATTCCTTGGTCTCGCAGAAAAAGTGGATAGAAAATGCCACAAACGGTGCAAAAAACTGGCCGCGTTTATCGCTGTTAGGGGTGTGAAGGTTGGGTAAAATAATCCTCATAACTAGGCAGGGGGCTTTTAAACGCGCGGAGAGGATAAAACGGGAGTATGAAGCGATATACGGCATTGAACTTGGACTTGAGAGGGATTTTGTCCCCCTGGATGGAGTCGTCCCCACCCAGGCGGAGCTGAGTGAGGGCAAACTTCTCGTGGTTATCCAGGAGATAAAGCACGGGTACGATGCTCCAATAATAGTGATTCCGTATGAGGGCAGGTACTACCTCATAGACGGCCACCACAGGGCTTTTGCCCTGAAGAAGCTCGGCTTCGAGCGCGTGGAGGCGATCCTCCTTAAACCCATGAGGGAGTTCATGCCCGGTATTGTTAAAACGGCGAAAAAAGAGGGGTTAAAAAGGCTGGAGGATGTAAAAATAGTGAGGGATTAACCCTCCCAGATCACGTACTCCTTCTTTGTAATGAACACCGGCTCTACCCTCTTCGTCCAGATGACGACCTTGTCTTCACCGTACTTATTGTAGAGCTCCTGGATGTAGTTTTCAAAGACGTTTTCGGGCAGGCTGGCCTGGGCGACTATCGTGTTGTCTCCCGCTTTGACGCT
>JAGHBN010000170.1 GCA_021160985.1 Thermococcus sp. | reverse complement strand
AGCCACGAGTACGCGAGGATGTACGACGGCAAGTTCATACTCCGCTTCGATGACACCGACCCGAAGGTCAAGAGGCCCGAGCCGATTTTCTACGAGTGGATTAAGGAAGACCTCGAGTGGCTCGGTTTCAAGATTGACGAAATACACATCGCCAGCGACAGGCTGGAGATATACTACGACTACGCCGAGAAGCTGATAAGGATGGGCAAGGCCTACGTCTGCACCTGCCCGCCCGAGAAGTTCCGCGAGCTCAGGGACAAGGGCATAGCCTGCCCGCACAGGGAGGAACCTGTTGAGGTTCAGCTGGAGCGCTGGCACAAGATGCTCAACGGAGAGTACAAGGAGGGTGAGGCCGTCGTCAGGATAAAGACAGACCTCAAGCACCCGAACCCTGCAGTTAGAGACTGGCCGGCGCTCAGGATTATAGACAACCCCAACCACCCGAGGACTGGGAACAAGTACCGCGTCTGGCCACTCTACAACTTCGCCTCCGCCATAGACGACCACGAGCTCGGCGTCACCCACATCTTCCGTGGACAGGAGCACGCCGAGAACGAGACGAGGCAGAGGTACGTTTACGAGTACCTCGGCTGGGAATACCCTGTCACCGTCCACCACGGCAGGCTGAGCATCGAGGGAGTAATCCTCAGCAAGTCCAAGACGAGGAAAGGAATAGAGGAGGGCAAGTACCTTGGCTGGGAGGACCCCAGGCTCGGCACCATACGGGCCCTTAGGAGGCGCGGAATAAGGCCCGAGGCTATAAGGGAGCTCATCATCGAGGTCGGCCTCAAGAGGAGCGACACGACTATAAGCTGGGACAACCTGGCGGCGATAAACAGGAGGATAATCGAGCCGATAGCGAACCGCTACTTCTTCGTTGCGGACCCGGTTCCGATGTGGATTGAAGGCTATGATGATGAGTTCACCGCCGAGATTCCGCTCCACCCCGACCACCCGGAGCGCGGTGTCAGGCGGCTCAAGTTCATTCCAGGAAAGCCGGTTTACGTCTCAAAGGACGACATGGAGCTCCTCAAGCCGGGCAACTTCGTCCGCCTTAAGGACCTCTTCAACGTCGAAATCCTTGAAGTTAGTGAGGAGGGCATAAAGGCAAGGTTCCACAGCGTTGACTACGAAGTCGCCAGGAAGAACCGCTGGAGGATGGTTCACTGGGTCACCGAAGGAAAGCCCTGCGAGGTCTGGGTTCCGGAGGGCGAGGAGCTGATTATCAGAAACGGCCTGCTGGAGAGCGACGCCGACGTCAAGGTTGATGACATTGTTCAGTTCGAGCGCTTCGGCTTCGTGAGAATCGACGAGGTAAAAGACGGAAAGGTCAGGGCGATATTCGCCCACAAGTGACGTGGTGCTATCTTTATTTTATTTTAGATGTCGGGAAAAGAAAAATGAAAGGCGGCATCATTCTGCGGCTTCTTGGGCGACCAGATTGTTGCCGAAGGATCCGAAGAGCAGAAGGATGCCCACCAGGATTCCGGAGACCACGTAGAGGCTTCCCTCTCTGAATACTCCAATGAGGGCGTAGATACCTCCCACCGCAAACAAGATAGCAGCTGTGGCAACCACCGCCAGATCAAGTGCCGAGAGCTTCTTTCTGGACGCAAGCACTGGGTAGAGCTCGTATATTGCCGTGAAGAACAGCGCCGTGCTAACCGCTCTGAGCATCATCTCTGCTATTGAGGGGGGAGAGTCTATTATACCTATTGCGGTGGATACTGCCACAAGGTATGTGGCAGCCCTGTTCCTGCCCCCACGGAGGACAGAGTCGAGTATCTGGAGGCCGACCTCCGCGGTCGGGAGCAGGCTGGTAACACCTGCAAAGAACGTGGAAAGGCCGATCAGAGCCAGCAGTAAGGGATAGTCTGAGAGTATAGTGGGGAGGTCTCCCATCAGCTGGATGGCCCCCTCTTCACCGCCGGAAACGTAGTGGATAAACCTCTCAGGGGTCGTCAGACTAATGCCGTAGACTATGGCCAGGGTGGATAAGACCCCTATTAAGAGCTGGAGGAGTATGCCTGTCCCGATTATTACTTTGGCATTAAAGCGTTCGTTTATGAAGCTCCCGAGCATGAGATAAAAGGCCATCCCCAGGCCGACACTATAAATGGCTCTCTCTGCGGCAGCCCTCATCATTTCGAAGCTTATGCCCTGCCGGACGACCACCATCTCCTTGGCCGTTTCTAGGAGCGTGGTGTTCTCAGGTATGACAACTTTGAAAGTGACGGCAGTTACGGCCACCGCAACGACAAGTAATATCGAACCAAGTGCCATGATCGTGAACGTCTTCTCCTTGGCCCTGGTGAGTATCAGGAATAGTATGGCAAACATCAGTATCTTTGCTATAAGTCTTGCAAAAGTCCCCGTGCCGAGAACCGGTGAAAGAATGCTGAGCATGGTGTTGCTGGTATAGTACGAGAGGAAGGTGGCAATGACGGCAAAAATTGAGATTATCATTGCGGGCCTCCTGGAGAGCTTGGTGTAGAGTTCCACGAAGTAGTACCCCGATTTCATAACACTCTCTGTCTCGAGTATTGCGACGTACGTAAGTATGGCGAGGAACACCAGATACAGCGCCATTCCTGTGAGGCCGTATTTAAACCAGAACTGAGGGAACAATCCTATGCTGCCGATGCCGGTGGTGTATCCGGCTATCAAAAATATGAGGTATATTGTCCACTTTTTCACTTCATCCATTGAGTACACCTCCGGCCCCCAAGTGTTGATGTTGGGGCTTCCTTCTTAAAAATGTCTGCTCTCTTGGGGACACAGGTCTGTGGGAGGATACCTGAAAAAGAAAGGCAAAGTTCGGGCCTTGAATGCCCTCAGTATTTCGGACCTAGTATGCCGCTCAGGTATTTAAAATCCCGGTACAACGTGTCCGATGGAGAGAGTAAAAAGGTAAGAAATCCAAGGGGATTCACTTCTCCAGGACAAACGGGCTTATGTAGTCGCCGTACTTCTCCCTTGCCTCAAGGAGGCGCTTTCTTTCCTCCTCAAGAACCTGGAAGAGCTCCTCCGGGACTTCCTTGACCTGCTCGCGGTAGATCTTCTCGATGCGCTCAATCTTCGCGAGCAGTTCGGGCACACGTATGGTGAACTGCTTCTCGTAGTCCTCCCTGCTGTAGTCCTTGTTAAGAACCTGCTTGAAGAGCCTCT
>JAGHBN010000066.1 GCA_021160985.1 Thermococcus sp. | reverse complement strand
GGTTTGTACCGTTCCTGATACTGGGTTGCCCCCCGAGACCATAACTCCACCTATCCAAACACCGGCGAACAGTGCAAACAAAACTCTCTTTGTCAGGATGGCGAGTCCAATAGCCACCAGAGGCGGCAGTAGAGAGAGCACACCGAAGTCCGACACAGTTTCACCTCCAAGGGGTTTTGAGGCAACAAATATCGACGATATATAAACTTTGCCGGAATATTTTTGGTATATAGCCATCTCTTCGAAAATATTGCTGAACTGCCACGAGTATCAACGACATTTAATGGCTATTTAATGCCAATCTATGTTATTCCTGCATTACCAGATACTTTCAAGTACAATAATGCACCCCCATATCATAAAAACCTTTCCCAAAAAAGCTTCAGGGGCAGCCCTTTACAAGAGAATAAAGGAGGAGAATGGAGAACTCATCCCGAAGAGTAATTGAAACGTGAAAGGGGATTCATCACTTTTTCTCGAGGAGCCCTTTAAGACGGCGGAAATCGGCCCTGAGTTCCTCTTTCAGGGGAGGCCTGTAGAGGGCTGCGGCAGGGTGGTACATCGGCATTATGATTATCTTACCGAAGAGCGTGTGGGCCTCGAAGGTTTTTCCGTGTATCTTGCTTATCGGCTCCGCTTTGAATCCGAACTTTTCGAGTATGTACCCCATGGAGTGCCTGCCGAGGGGGACGATGACCCTCGGCCTTATTATGTCAATCTGCCTGTCGAGATACGGAGCACAGGCTTTTATCTCCTCCTCTGTGGGGTCGCGGTTCTCAGGGGGCCGGCATTTGACTATGTTGGTTATATAGACCTCCTCCCTGCTGAGGCCGATCTCACTCAGAAGTTCATCCAGCAGCTTCCCTGCCCTGCCAACAAATGGCAGCCCCTTCTGGTCTTCCCAGTACCCCGGGGCCTCACCGATGAACATTACCTGAGCGTCATAGCTTCCCGAACCGGGAACCGCGTTCGTCCTGAGGCTTCCAAGGGGACATTTTCGGCAGGTCCTGATCTTCTCCTCAAGCTTCTTCATCTTCTCCTCTTTCCCCATGGCCATCACGCAAGTGTTTTCTGATTCAGGAAGGCCTTCAGGAACTCGACCCATGCGGTGTAGTAGCCCTTCTCGTACTCGTCCCGGAACTCGTGCTCAAGGATCACCTCATGGAAGTGCTCCAAAAGCTCTTCCGCCCTCTTCCTGTCGCCCTCTTTCAGGAGCTGGACTATCAGGGCGTCCGGATCTTCATCCCTAAGTGCGCTCATGAAGCCGTTTATCGCCTTGCTGTATCCCTTGCCCCACTCGTCATTCCCGACCATCTTCTGGAGCTTCTCCAGGTGAGCCTTGGCCCTCGTGAAGTCTCTTTTGATAAGTGCCCTGAGGAACATCTCCATTCTCATCTCCCTTGCAGGCATTTTATCACCCCAACAAAATTGCCGGGGCCGACTTTTAACGGTTAGCCTTCCAACCGCCAAGTTGCCTGTCATGGGTATGAAGTAAAAGCTTCATATTTACGCAAAAGCTTTTATACCTAAAAATGGAAGATACTGCCAAATAGGGAAAGAGAAAGACAGGGGTGATTTTCATGTCTGAGATTATGGATGAAGTACCCAGCGGCGAAAAGGAATTCGCCGAATCCACAAAAAGAATCAGGGATATTATCGAGTTCCCCGAGATTAGTGAAGAAGAGTTTGAGAAGATGCTCAAAACCGCAAGCCGCACCTACGGCGGCCCGCTCCCCCACAGGACGTATTCCCTCTGTCCCGAAACCAGAAGAGTCGTTCCGGCCCTCGTGTGGGAAAAGGACGGTAAAGTCTGGATAACCAAACGGTGCCCCGAGGGAATGATCACCGATGTTTATTATGAGAGTGTTGAGATGTACTACCGGTTCCTGAAGTGGAAGTACGACTTCAAGCTCAAGAGCACCAACGTTGAAAACAGCGGGGCCAACTGCCCTCTCGACTGCGGCCTGTGCGCCAGGCACCGCTCCCACACCAACCTGCTTAACATCGTCCTTACCAACAGGTGCAACCTGTCGTGCTGGTACTGCTTCTTCTACGCAAAGGAGGGCCAGCCCATTTACGAGCCGACGCTTGAGCAGATACGCATGATGCTCAGGAACGCCAAGAAAGAGTACCCGATCGGTGCCAACGCCGTCCAGTTCACCGGCGGTGAGCCGACCCTCCGCGACGATCTGATTGAAATCATCAAAATCGCTAAGGAGGAAGGCTACGACCACGTCCAGCTCAACACCGACGGAATAAAGCTCGCCTTCGAGCCTGAACTCGTCAAGAAGATCCGCGAGGCTGGAACTAACACCCTCTACCTGAGCTACGACGGAATGACGCCCCAGACCAACTGGAAGAACCACTGGGAGATTCCCCTCATCTTTGAGAACGTGAGGAAGGCCGGTGGGCCGGGAATAGTCCTCGTGCCGACAACCATCAGGAACGTCAACGACCACGAGCTCGGCGCGATAATCAACTTTGGTCTCAACCACCTCGACATCGTCAGGGGAGTAAACTTCCAGCCCATCTCGCAGGTCGGCAGGGTTCCGAAGAAGGAGCGCCAGAGGTTCAGGATAACGATTCCCGGGGCAATAAAGCGCATAGAGGAGCAGACCAATGGAGCCATTGCGAAGAACGACTGGTACCCAATCCCGATAGCCGGTCACATAGCGCGCTTCTTCGAGGCCTTTACCGGCTCACGCTACTACATGACCAGCCACTTCGCCTGCGGTGCGGCCACCTACATCTTCCTCGACCGCGAGAACAAGCGTGTCGTCCCGATTCCGCGCTTCATAGATGTAGAGGGCTTCGTTGAGTACCTTGAGACCAAGGCAGAGGAGATAGAGAAGTGGAAGACCCTCGGAAGGCTTCAGAAGCTCAAGCTCGGTGCAGAGATATTCATGAAGTTCAAGAGCTTCTACGACGAGAAATACGCGCCCAAGGGGCTTAAGGTTCTCGACCTCATAAAGAACGCCTTCATGCACGGCAACTACGACGCCCTCGGAAAGTTCCACATGAACGCACTATTCCTCGGAATGATGCACTTCATGGACGAGTACAACTACGACGTCGAGCGCGTGGAGCGCTGTGTCATCCACTACGCCATGCCGGACGGAAGGATAGTGCCCTTCTGTACCTTCAACGTGATCCCCGAGCTCTACAGGGACAAGGTTCAGAACCAGTTCAGCTACACTTGGGACGAGTGGAAGGCCCTTCACCCGGACTGGGACTACAAGAAGGACAAGTACGTCAGAACCAAGGAGTTCGTTGAGGAGATAAAGAACAGCGAGCTGTACCGGAAGACCTACATCGACATAGAGGACTACTTTGGTGTCAAGGAGGTGTGAGCATGACGGTGGAGCTGAGCAAGACCCTGACGAGGCTGGACCTGAAGTTCGGAAACATCGACTGGGAGAAGGCAACGGCAAAGCAGTACGAGCTCGAAAAAGATGAGAGGGTGTGGCGGGTATTCCTCAACGGCTACGCAAAGAACGGATTCGTGGTTTTCGACGAAGAAGCCCTGCCGAGGGAAGAGCTGCTGAAGGCCCTCGAGGAACTTGAGCCCGAGATAAAAGGGGAAAGAAAGCTGACCGTTGGAGATCTCATAGAGTCCAGCCACTCCTGGAACAACATCCTTGGAAAGGCTTAGCGGAGCTCTATTCTTACCTTTCCTTCCATGTCTTCCTTTTCCAGCTCGAAGCTGACTATTCCGCTGAATGAGTCCAGATCGAGGATGTTCTTGCCCGCCTTCACCTCGAAGGTCTCCGAAACGGCCTCTCCTGCCGGGAGCGATAGGTCGTACTCGTGGACGGTCAGCCTGTTGTCCCTGCCCAGGTAGAAGACTGCCCTCGGCTCGCGGTAGCCGTCGAGAGGAATTCCCCCAAAAGTTCCGCCGCCCAGCCCTTTGGCCATGCTCGGAAGGGAGAGCGGAAGCGAGAAGCTCACCGCCGGGGGCCTCTCCTGAAGTATCTTCTCGTCAAGAACCACTACCTCCCTGTTGCCGGTATCGAAAGGCGTTGCCTCCGTGGAGCTCGTGTTTGGCGCTGTATTTGTGGCCACCAGCAGCTTCCCGTCCATCTTCTCAATGCTCGTAACCCTAGCCCCAAAAGCGGCAACTATCCTCGCCACCGGCGGGACTATGTAAACGAGAACGCTCGGACCGGCTATCGTGTTGGTGGCCCTCCATGCGAGGCCTTCGTACTCCACGCCCGGCCTGTAAACAGCGTCATGGTGGGCGTTGAAAGCTGTCAAAATCCCGCCGCCGACGTTTATCGCGTTCACCCTGTACGGGGAGTACAGAGTGTAGAAGTCAAACAGCCTGTAAAACCTGAACTCCTCTTCCATCAGTGGATTGCCCGCAAGCAGGCCTCCCCTGACGAAAACAAACGCCCTGTTGTAGGCACTGGCCAGGGGTCCGTAGTCCGGCCTTATGTAGGGCCTCCCGTCAACACTTCCACCGGGGCTGAAGCTCTCGGTTTTGTCCGTGATGAGGTCGAGAGCCAGCACCTCCTTCAGCCCCTCCCTGAAGTTCCTCCCGACGCCAAAGAAGGCCACGTCGTGGACTATAGTTCCCTTCAGGGAGGGCTTATCAGACAGCATCTCTATACTCCCGGTTCTCCTGTCGAGCGAGTAGATCCCGAGGTTTGCGTGCCCGTCCTCCCTCGCGAGGAGGAGCCTGTCGCTATAGGGGTCGTAGAGTATATCGCTCACCTCTCCGGCCCAGTCCGTCTCGTGGTGAATGGAGTCCTTCCATAGGAGCCGGATGGAGCCGTTTTCAGTGTCGTAGACATGAACGTGGGAGTACTTGTTGTGGAAGAGTATCCTCCTGTCCTCGCGGTAAACGGCCGGTGCGTGAACCCAGCCGCCAAAATATATGAACTCGTCAACCGTCTCGACCGCGTTGTAGGTGTCGCCACCGCTGGTGGGGGCGTTCCCGAGAAGGGTGAAGTCGTAGACCTTTTCCTCACCGCTCTTAACGTCTGTGAAGTGAGCCTCGGCCTCAAAGGCCAGCGTGTAGTAAAGCGTCCCGTTGTAGTACCTCAGGCCGAATATCCCGCCGCTGCCCCACTCGGGGCCGTACCTTCCGGGAAAGCGATAGCTCTTGAGAGGCATGATATCACCAGAGGTGAATACGTTCCTTTCCCTTATTGCTCTTTCGGGGTTGGATTTTTATACGGAGAGTCCCTAGACAAAACTATGAAGCCATACCGAGGGCTGGCGATAATCTTCGGATTCTACGCAGTGGGAGAGCTGGTGAGCGAAACCTCCAACCTCCCCATCCCGGGAAGCGTGTTAGGGATGCTCTTCCTCCTATTGGCGCTTCTAACGGGTGCTATCAGGCTGGAGTGGGTGGAGGGGGAGGCGGAGCTACTCGTCAGAAACATGAGCGTCATGTTCATTCCTCCGGGCGTCGGGATAGTGACATACATCGGCCTGATGAAGAGCCAGGTAGTGCCCATAACCGCCGCCCTGATACTGAGCTTCCTGATAACCCTCCTCATAACGGCTAAGACCGTCGAATTCCTCAGGAGGGGTGGAGAATGAACCCCTACGGCCTGGCACTCACGCTCACCGTTTTCTACCTCTTCTCAGAGCTGCACGCCAGGAAGAGGGCATTCTACACGAACCCAGTCCTTCTTTCGATAGCGACAATAACTGCAATCATCAGCCTCAGCGGTTTCCCCTATGACTCCTACATGGAGAGCGCCGTTTTTCTCAAGTTCCTCCTCGGGCCCGCGGTGGTCAGTCTGGCCGTTCCGGTCTACAAGGGCAGGGGCACCATAAAAGCCTACGCGAGGGAAATAGCGCTTGGAATAGCCGCTGGGGGAACGGCCGCAGTCCTCAGTGCCTACTACATTGCCAGGCTCCTGGGAGGGAGCGAGGAAGTCCTCCTGAGCATGGCTCCAAAAAGCGTCACCACGGCCATAGCAATCGGCATAAGCGAAAAGATAGGCGGCATTCCGGCCCTAACAGCGGTTCTCGTGATACTAACGGGGCTCCTAGGCAACGCCTTCGCTCCCGAGCTCCTGAACCTCTTCCGAGTCAGAGACAGGATAGCCAGAGGTCTCGCGACTGGGGTTTCCTCGCACGGCCTCGGGACTGCGAGAATAATCCTCGAGGACGAGCTGGCCGGAGCAGTCAGCGGGCTGGCTATGGCGCTGAACGGAGTTTTCACCGCCCTAATCCTTCCCTACCTCATCGAACTCCTCAAGTAGGCACTCGCTTATGCGCAGCCTCCCGGTGGTGTCCAGAAACAGCGTGAAGTCCCTCTTCGCGAGCCTGTCGTCAACCGGGGCATTCCCAACTATAAACGCTATTATCTCAGCCGTGCTGTACGGAACCTTAACGCCGTAAACGTCGGCCTTCTTGAAGAGCCTCCCCGGAACCTCAAAGATATCCTCCCCGGCCCTCACCGAGACGCTAACCCTCGAGTTTATCTGCTCCCACAGCAGCAGCGTGTTCCTGGCCTTTTCGATTTTTTCCATGGCCCTCCTCTCGAGTATGCTGACGTTTGCCCTGCTCGTGCCCAAAAGCTCGGCTATCTCGCTCTGCTTCATCCCCTTTGCCCTGAGCCTGAGAATCCTAATCTGCTGCTCGGTGAGGAAACTCTTCACTTTAAACACCATAATTTAACATCGTGGGGAATATTAAAAGTTTTCTGGTACACAGACCGCCCAGAAAAGTCCTGAGAAGAGCTCCAAAACACTTCTCAGCGAAACCTCGAAAAATACAGCACCCGACAAAAGCCTTTGAATCCATGCTGGAAGGGCAGAAGCGTTTCTGGTGGTCCCGCGGCCCGGATTTGAACCGGGGACCTGCGGATCTACAGTCCGCCGCCACTCCCAGGCTAGGCTACCGCGGGACCTCGATGGATAGTGCCCCGGGTAGGTTTATAAATTTTTCTGCCCAATGGAGCCCGGTGAGAGAATGGAGAGAATAAGCTACTCCTACGACCCGGTAACGCTTGCCATGCCTCTGGCAGAAGAGATAACGCGCCGCGTGATTGAAAAGGGCACCCTGCCCGAAGCTGACGATGTAAGGGACCTTCTGAGGGAGCTCGGGCTTGAAGAGCTCTACACCGGCAAGGGGCTGGCCCTCCACAGGAACCGCCACCTAGTAGCCCTCACGTTCCCAGGAGAACCCCTCATAGTAGACATCATCCCCTCAAGCGGCGAGCTGAGCGATGCCGTCGAGGTAATAGCCTACCACGACCGGGAGCTGGGGGCCTTCGTGGTTGAGATACTCCCCGCAAACGACCTCGAGTACGAGGGCAACATCGGGCTTGAGCCCGCGATAATAGATGAAAAGACGCTTGAACTAAAGAGCAGCCCCGTCTTCGGGCATTTTGAGGAGGGCAAAGATGGCCTCCACCTCGTGATAGACGGAAAAACCTACGAAGGCTGGAAGGAGAGCGGAAAGCTGAACGTCTGCCCGATATGCGGCGGCGAACTCGTCTGGAGGGGAAAAGAGGCCCTCTGCCCTGAGTGCGGCTACGGAATCAGGGTGGTGAAAGAATGAGCAGGGTTGCAAAGGCCCAGCTCGTGAAATACTCCCGTCTGGCCCACTCCAGGGGTTTAACGGCGGCCTTCGGCGGAAACCTGAGCATCAGGAGGGGGAACATGGTTTTCATAAAAGCAACCGGAGCGGTGATGGACGACATGACTGCGGAGCAGACGGCCGTAATCGACATGAGCGGAAGGCAGCTCTCCGGGGTGAGGCCGTCGTCCGAGTACAGGCTACACCTCGCGATCTACCGGCTCAGACCGGACGTTAAGGCGGTGGCACACCTCCACCCGCCATACTCGATAGTTGCCTCAACCCTGCTCGAAGGGGAACTCCCGATAATAACGCCCGAAGCCGAGATATACCTGAAGAGAATCCCGATAGCACCGTTCCGGCCGGCCGGAAGCGAGGAGCTGGCAGAGGTCACCGCCGAGGCCCTCAGAAACGCCGACGCAGCAGTGATGGCGAAGCACGGTATAGTGACCGTGGGTGAAACCCTCAGGGAAGCATTCTACAAGGCGGAGCTGGTCGAAGAGAGCGCAAAGCTCTGGTACCTGAGCAGAAAAGTTTGAGTTCCAATTTTATCCAGGAAACACAGGAGAATGAGCGTAAAAAGAAAACGCTCACTTGATCTGCTCAAGGGCACCGAGGACCTCCCAGATGATGGTCCTCGTATGCATCGGCATGTTCGGGTCCTCACTAATCTCCTCGAGGATCGCTATTGCATCGGCGGCCCTTACGGCCGGCTCCTTGCTCTCGTCAAGGAGAGTCTCTATAGCCTGCTCGGCCGCCCTCCTAATGTTCCTCGGAACAACGGTGTCCTGAACGACCTGTTCCTTGAGAACCTGCACAATCTGCTGGATCAGCTCACTCATTCCATCACCCCCTCTGCATTATTCCATTATACTAAAAAATTGTTACTAAAACCTCCTCGGCTTATCTTAAGTAATTCTAACTAAAAAGCTTTTCGGTTCATGAAAGGCCCTTCAGTATTCAACGCCCTTTCTCGCGAGGACTCCCCTCTGATAGGGGTGCTTTACCTCCCTCATCTCCGTGACGTAGTCGGCCAGCTCAAAAAGCCCCCCCGGACAGTATCTACCTGTGAGGACGAGCTCGGTGTGAGGGGCCTTGCTCCTGATGAGCTCTTTGACATCTTCAACATCGAGCATCTTGAAGCCCAAAGCAACGCAGATTTCATCGAGGATCACCAGGTCCCACTCGCCGCTCGAGACAACTTCCCTCGCTCTCTCTAGTGCCTTTCGGGCCGCCTCGATGTCGTCGGCTTCAGGCTCCCCGTGGACGAACTTCGGCAGGCCGAAGGACTCTATGACCGCACCGCACTCCGCTATCTTCTTCTGCTCGCCGTAAACGTCCGGGGCCTTCATGAACTGGATGATCATCACCCTCCCGCCGGAGCCGAGCATCCTGACGGCAAGACCGAAGGCTGCAGTTGTCTTTCCTTTTCCATCCCCAGTGTAGATGTGCACCAGTCCGAGCTTGTCTTTCCAGGACATGTGGGTTCACCAGGATGGATATAATTGCCAGGGGTTTTAAAGGGTATTGATAGAAAAAGTAAAAAACTAAGATGTACACATAAGAAACACAATCTTAGGTGAGACACTATGAAAATCCAAACCTCAAAAAACCCCGAGTTCGAAAAAGCTGAAGTATACACTGAAAAACTAAAAATGGGGGACGTTGATAGTTTCCGTAAACTACCCAACGGAGTGTATCTTGTAGAAGACTTAGGATTCGCAAAGATATATCTCCAAAAACCCGGAACTAGACAAAAAGGAGAATATGACTTTAGCGTATGGGTTGAAAAAATAGAGAAGGGTGATAAGTGGCAACCTGATTATGGAGAAATGTTCAAGTTGTTTTACAAACTTAAACAAAAAGATCCAAATAAATCCAGTATTTTATATGAAGCTCTTAAAGGAATAGTCCTAGATGATATGGAGCCCAAGGAGTTTTTTAATAAAGTCAGTTCAATTAGGATTGATCACCAAAAATTAGGGAATATCCCTGCAACCTACCTTATCACAATATTTAAGTGGATAGCAATGCAAGAGGAAGTAAATTATCCTACATCCTACGGAAAATTCGGGAAAAAGATGCCCCTCTTTGGAATTGCTTTAATTCATCTTGGACTGTTAGATGATAAGGAGGCATATAAGTTGTTTGTTTCTTCTTTCAAAAGGAAACGGGGAAAAAGGTAAACGAGGGTTAAGACTTATGCGTGAGGTTCCGTTCAAGGAATATCTAGAGTTCATAAAAAAGCATGATCACGTAGTAATAGAGGATCAAAAAATAGAAATTGGAAAACCCATTCCAATCAAAACATTTCAGCCTCAGAATTTCAAGCTTGAAACAACGACCGTGTGGAGCTTTCCAGAGCGTGGAAAGTGGGCGACTCATTATGCTAACGCCAAATACAGAGGCAATTGGGCTCCGCAAGTACCGCGAAATCTGATATTACAATATACAAAACCTGGAGATACAGTTTTAGATGCATTTCTAGGAAGCGGAACAACATTGATAGAATGCAAACTTCTGGGACGGCATGGAATTGGAGTGGATATAAACTATGAGGCCCTAATGGTTGCGTGGGATCGGCTGAATTTTGAGTACGACCCTGTAAAGGAATCAAGATCCACATTGAGCCAATACGTCGGCTTAGTGGAAGAAATTGAGTGGGTTCAACCAGAGATACGCCTCTATCATGGTGATGCGAGGAAGTTAGACAAAATCCCGAACGAAAGCATAGACCTAATAGCCACTCATCCTCCCTATGCCAACATTATTGGATACACAAAAAAGGCACGCTCCCTCGTTGAAGGGGATTTGTCTACTGTGAGATCCATAGACGAGTTTGTTTCAGAAATGAAAAAAGTTGCCGAAGAGTTCTACAGAGTGCTAAAACCTGGAAAATACGCAGCTATTCTAATGGGGGACACCAGGCGCCACAGACATTATGTCCCAATAGCATTTAGAGTCATGAAAGCGTTCTTAGAAGTGGGGTTTATATTAAAGGAAGATATCATCAAGATTCAGCACCATATGAAAGGTACAGAACCCTGGAAAACCAGGAAAAGAGATTTCTATTTGATTGCTCATGAACATTTGTTTGTGTTTAGAAAACCAAATAATGATGAGAATACCAAAAAATTCAAAGAGAGTATGGAATGGTGATAACTATGGTAAAATATCAGAAGATAGGATATTCAACCTTTGATGAGTACTTTGAGGACTTCATAAATAACCTCCTTCCCACTAACAAAACCTATGAGTACTTCGTTGACTGGAAAAAAGTTAGGAGCCTAGCTTCAAAACACAACAAAGAATTGAGCATTCTAAGGAAACTTTATGGACTAAGTCAAAATGAAGCTAAAATCGTACTAAAAAAGATAATAAAAAACCACCCTTCAGTGCTCCCTGTTATTCCAGCCCTTATAGCGGAGAGAGGAATCAACGGAAGGGTAGATGTATACGATCCACACAAGAGGAAATTTTGGGAATTTGATTTCAACCCCCACAGTGTTTCAGAAGCGGAAGTAGACGGGATCATTGAATTTTGTGAAAAAAGCGGTGTGTTAGACCTTTTAAGGCAGGTTGAAAATCTCCATGAATATCTGCTCGGGGTTGAAGTGGGCATAGATACAAATTCCAGAAAAGGTCGTAGCGGTGCCTTGTTTGAGGGCATGGTCAAAAAACTCATAGAAATAAATGTTCCTGAGTACATTAAGGCTGTTCCCCAAGATAAGAACTTCTCTTTGTACGAGACTATCCAAAAAACTAGGAGGGGAAAAGCGAAAAGACATGACCTCGTATTGTACAAGGATAACACACCAATCGTTGCCATTGAAATCAATTTTTACAACACAACTGGCAGTAAACCTATAGAAATCGTTGGGAGCTACATCACACTCAATAGAGTAGCACAAAAGAAAGGAATCACGTTTGTGTGGGTAACAGATGGCCCTGCATGGAAAAAGATGAAAGAACCGCTCTTAAGGGGAATGAAAGAAATAGATTGGGTCGTGAATTACTCACAGCTCCCCAAGTTGCTCGCTTATTTTAACTTAGTAAACTGGAAAATAGATACGCTATAGGAACTCCACAAGTGCCTTTTGACCAGTGCCACCTCCATTAAATTTTTGTTTGGAAGAAAGTTGTTTCTTGTTAACATTTACCAGTTCTAGAGCCTCGGTATAACCCAATCTCATTTCTTCAGGAACATTTGTAACAAGCATCTCTGGAACTTCTCCCCTGCGATCAGCTTTTGAATTTATTGGCCTCTTTGCATAGATTTTTAGTATTTCAAATCCTTCTATACCTTCATACAGCTCACGAACGGGTTTCACGTAAGAATTGCTTAAGATGAAGTAAACTCCCTTCTCATGGAGCTCAAGACAGACATCCCTAAGGCGTTCCTGGTCTTCTTTGCTGAAATCTTCCTTTGAATAGCTAGTAAAACTGGCAGTTTCTGAAACCGGATGATAGGGAGGATCAAAATAAACTAAGTCCCCTGGCTTGGCAATTCTCAAAATATATGTGAAGTCCCCATTGTAAATATTGAGTCTCCTCAAAACTTCACTAGCCTTTCGAAGTCGCTCTTCATCTACTATCTTAGGGTTTTTGTACCTACCAAACGGGACATTAAACTCGCCTTTCCTGTTCTCACGATATAAACCATTGAAAGCGGTTTTGTTTAAGTACAAAAGCAGGCTTGCAAGCCTAACATTTGGAATTTCAAATCCATTTCTGACTATCTCATTAAACTCCGCACGGGCTTTGTAGAAGTACTCCTTCTCATTTTTGTGCTTCTTTGCATCTTCAATTAACTCTTCAACATGGTCTCTAACAACAACATAGAAGTTTATTAGTTTCGGATTTATGTCGTTTATAGTCCCGCTTTTAGGCTCCATCCAGAAGGTAACTGCACCACCCCCAAAAAATGGCTCATGGAACGTTCTATTTCTAAAGTCCTTCGGCATTAAAGCAACGATTTCATGAAGTATCTGTCTTTTTCCACCAGCCCACTTAAGTATAGGCTCCGCCATCGATTACATCCTCCAGCAGATGTTCAGGATACGGCTTAATAAGACATTCGATAAAATTACGTGCAACATAAATATAAAGTTTTTGGTGCAACATCATCTTCACGAGTTATACTCGAGACCCAATCTCTTTCTAATGTAGTTAGATATGTCCAATCCCTCCTCCTGTGCCTGCTTAGAAATTTTTTCATATTCCTCCTCTGTAACGCGGATTGATAACCATTTATTCCGCCTGTTTTTGACAGTTAACGTTCTAGCTTCAATTTCCCATATTTCTTTAAGAGCCTTAGCTTTTTTCCTGAGTAGTTTGGCACTATCTAACCCTGAAAATTCTCTAGCAAGAATTCTCTTGAAATCGGAAACTACTTGAGGATTCCCACCAGAATACTTAGAAAACTCCGCTACTGCCAAATTAACAGCCGCGGTGGCGTTCGAAATTTCGTGAGATTTCAAAATAACCTCAAATGCTTTAATTCCCGCAATTGGAATCTTAAGTTTGCGAGTGGCAGGAGCTTGTATTTCAATAAGCTTTCTTATGACCTGCTCAAACATGAATTTCACCAAATACAGTGCAACACAAAGGAATTTAAATGTAATTATCACCAAATTCCCCCTTATCCTAAGAATTTGTTCTTCCTTGTTATAGACTAAGAAGATGTAAAGAGTTTCAATTTGATGGCAAATTATTTATCTTCCTGCTCACCTATTTGATATCAGGTGAACTCCCATGACTTACTGGCTCTGCATTACAAACCGTGCGAACTGGAAGGTTATCAAGGAGAAGAATGTCTGGGGTGTGCCAAAGAGACACAGGAACACAATCGCCAAGGTCAAGCCCGGCGACAAGCTCGTCATTTACGTGAAGCAGGAGCGCGAGGACAAGAAAGTCCTCGAACCAAAAATCGTCGGCATCTTCGAGGTCGTCAGTGAGCCCTACACGGACTCAAGCAAGATATTCAAGAGCCCGCCACACCTCAATGAGACATACCCCCTGAGAATCAAGATCAAACCCGTAAAGCTCGGCGAGCTCGACTTCAAGCCCCTCATTCCAAAGCTGGAATTCATCACGAACAAGAAGAAGTGGAGCGGGCACTTGATGGGCAAGGCAATGAGAGAACTGCCAGAAGAGGACTACAAGCTCATTGAAAGCCTTCTCTGACTTTTCATTCTTGACTAACAACCCGTAAAAAGTTCGAGGTTGTTAGTTAAACTTCTCATCCGGGCAAAGTTAACACCCGATCACCAGTGACGGGGCTTCACCTGTTTCAAAACAATTATACCGCCCTTCTCGCATGAGTCCCTCAATCAGATGTTTTTGATAAGCAAAGGCGCAGGGTTAGCACTTCGGAGATTAAGACCCGGTTACACAAAATTCTTTCTTAAGAGGAAAGTTTTTACTGCCACTCAACACTGCAAGCCACTAAGTGCACAAAAACTTTCCCGTCGGAAAAGTTTTTTCATAAATTTGAGTGACGAATAATGCGCAAAGCCATAATTAACATCCCAGGCCCCCACTGGTTCATCTAAGGTTACCTTGACTCTCTTTGTAGTACCTGTAGCAACCACGGTGCGTACTTCTTCAGGGCCTCACGAGTCATCATGAATTCAGCGACCGCAAGTGCCTGCTTCTTACTAAGGATTTTCATGACGAACTCGAATATAGCCATTGCCTCCTGTAACTGCATCTTTAACTGTTCATTCTCCCGTTCCAATTTTCTGAGCTGCTTTTCCAGCTCTGCATTCTCCGCAGTAAGTTCTGTTATCCTTGTGGAATCGGAGGTGTTCACAAGTCTCTTGAAGCCATTCAGAATCTCGTTAAAGAAAGTATCCGGGTCATTAATAACCGAGGTGAGATTTTCAACGTCTATGTATCCGCGCTGAATTAGCAAAAGGAACGCCATCTCACCGAGTTTGGCATATATATCTCGCTCCACAAGCACGTCTCTCAATTCTTCCCTAAGTATACGAGCGATTGTCTGGTCTACTTCTTTGAAAGTTGTTGTTTTTGCACTGTAACTGAGCTCGACTCTGCTCACGTTCTGATTTTGAGACCTCTTTACAGGAATAATGGCCTTAGGGGAAATCGAAGCTTTGGTACCCCTCACCCCTTGCTCTGAAGGGGTTGAAGACTCTTTGACTTTATCAAGCTCCCACTCCTTCCGATATTCCTCAAACGCTGCTATTAACCGCTCCCAAGCCGCCTTGGCAGTGTTTTTGTGGTGTCCAGATTTCTTTCCAGCTTCCCTGAACGACTCCGACGTGTAAAGATATTTGACTGTTTCCCACTGGGCGAGAGTTAGTGCCTCAGGATAATGCCTAGAAAGCCACTCTGCAAACTCCAGAGGTGGCAAGGATTCCTTCCAAGACCCAGGGGCAATCTCTGGAACGGAAGGATGACTACGCCTGCTGCCCTCCATGGATGGTTCTTCAGGTGGGTTTTCACGAGAAGCCTCCTCTCCCGTGTTATCACCCCAATTAAAGATCCGACGTCATCATTTAAACCCTTTATGCAGAGTGCAAGATTCAGAAGTCGACGCGACGCTGGGCACATTGGGCACGGTGGGCATCCGGGTCAACATGTCTGTGTCAACCATTCACGTTCGCCCTCTCGTTTGTCATTTCAGTGGATAACGGGGCAAGAAGGGTAGAGATATGCAGTCTTCCCGCGTGAAAGTTTCACGCAGGAAATAGGGGAGAGGTCAAACGCCTAGTATGCCCACGTGCCCACAATGTCCACTTTGCCCACAATCAATACAGAACATCACTGAGCGTTATAGTGCAGATATCGGAAAAATTTTGATCAGCTTGAATTCACATTTTAGGCGTTGAAAGGCTTTGAGTTGTACTGCCCATTCTTTGAATCTTTTGTACTGGGGAAGGGGACTCTAAACCAAACACTGGACGGATCCAAATACTCTTCCACCCGAAATACTCGCTTAATTGATATCAGAGGATGGCCATGTCTAACTAGAACCAGGGTTCAGGGTTCTTGTAGCTTCCCAACACTACATGGGTCACTACGTTTTCTATCTCTGGATAGTTAGTGCCCAATAGATGAAGGAAGTCGTTTAGTTCGTCTACATTTTTGAAGTATGCTCTCACAATTAGGTCAGTATCCCCTGTAATCTCCCATACATCCTCTACATGATGTAATTT
>JAGHBN010000154.1 GCA_021160985.1 Thermococcus sp. | reverse complement strand
TGAGCGAGCAGGGCCTCAAGCTGTATCATCTCGTTAGCACCTTCAACGAGGCGGAAGTTGTACTCGCCTATCCTGTCGGCCAAAGCCACTTTCTTGTCCTCCGGAATCGGCAGGTTGAAGACTTCCTTGTGCATCTGGATGAGGACGTCCTCCCCGCTGAGGCCCTGCTTGAGGAGAATGTCCCTCAGCTTTTCCCTAGCCTTGAGGAAGTTGCCCTCCAAAGCCAGCGTCATCATCTCGCGGACGTCCTCTGGACGAGCTCTGCTCGCAACGAGGAACACGTTCTCGTCGGTTATCTTGGTGTCGAGCGCCGCGGCCGCCTGCAGGACGTTGATGGCCCTCCTCAGGTCGCCCTCCGCGACGTAGAGGATCGCGTGAAGGCCGTCCTCCGTCAGCTCGAGCCCCTCGTTCTCCGCGATGTACTTTATGCGCTTTGCTATGTCCTCGTCACTCAGCGGTCTGAAGCGGAAGATGGCGCACCTCGACTGTATCGGCTCGATAATCTTGGATGAATAGTTGCAGCTCAGAATGAAGCGGACGTTGTTGGAGAACATCTCCATTGTTCTCCTCAGCGCCTGCTGGGCGTCCTGGGTTAATGCGTCAGCCTCATCGAGGAAGATTATCTTGAAGCTCGCCCCTCCTATCGGCTTGGTTCTCGCGAACTCCTTTACCTTCTCACGGATGACGTTTATGCCCCTCTCATCGCTCGCGTTCAGTTCAAGGAAATTGTGCCTCCAGTGCTCCCCGAAGAGCTCGCGGGCAAGGGCCAGAGCGGCAGTCGTCTTTCCGACGCCGGGCGGTCCCGCGAACAGGAGGTGAGGCATGGAGCCTGTCTTAGCGTAGTGCTTGAGCCTCTTAACTATGTGCTCCTGACCGACGATGTCATCGAGCCTCTGGGGACGGTACTTCTCGACCCACGGCTTCTCCAGTACTTTAACCTCATGGAGTTCTTCTGGCATAGCTACCACCCTTCCGGATTTTAATTGGTGCCCAGGGATAGTTAAAGGTTGTGCTCGGGGATAACTCTTTTAAGGCGTAACTCAAAGGTGGGATCATGTGGGTATTTCGCCTTCAGCTGAAGAGGTTTATGACCTCGATGAACGCCCTCTTCATGACCGCCGGAGCCCTGCTGATGGGGGCGGCATTCACAGCAACCGGAGGCGCCGCGAGAAATGATGTGAGCGGATATTTCTTCACACTGAGCATGTTCTTCGCCATGTTCTCAACATCTTTATCATCCCGGGTCCCCCGGGAAGTAATAGCACTCTCCAGGCCAGTGAAAAGGAAGCAGCTGCTCATCGAACACCTGGGGGCGGTTCTCGCGCTTTCAGCCGCCGCCCTATTCGCAGGCTCTCTGGTACTCGGGACTAAATCATCCACCGCAGATGTCTTCAAAGGCGCCATGATTGACCTCTTATACATCACGGCGTTCTCGGCCACAGGGCTTTTTATCGGGACGATTTTGAGGGGATGGACCAGGGAAATAGTCGCCGTAACGGTCGGATTCGCCCTCCTGTTTGTCCCCGCGGGTTCGATGGTCCTAGACAAAACCGGCTCAATCTGGCCCCTAGTCGTGCCCACCCTGGGGCCGTTCCTCATGCTGAGTGGCTACCTGCCGGCCCTGAAGGGGGTTGTATACACCGCCCTCTCCTCCGCAATATACATATCCGCCGCAGTCATGGTTTACGGGCGCTCCGATGTTGGATAGACCCATAAGCCAGCCCAGGAGGTATTGCCATGGATCCGCTGGAACACGCCTCCATTCCCGCGCTCGCATACCTGGCGCTCTCAAGCGAGCCCCGTTTAGGAGTTCTTACGGCCCTGGTTGTCGGGGCAACCTTCCCAGACCTGGACGCGCTTACTAAAGAGCACCGTTCCTACCTCCACTCCTTCATACCTTTTCTCCCGACCCTCCTCCTCGGCCTGCACCTGGGAGGCCCTGTTCTCCCCTTCGCCCTTGGCTGGGCAAGCCACCTTTTCCTCGACTTTTTCACGGGCGTTATTCCCTTCGCATACCCCCTGATTAGAAGGGGTTATGGAATCGAAATATTCGCGAGGGGAGGAGCCAGCGGGCTGAGGATAGAGCCAAAGATCCTGACCGAGTACCCGGACCCCAGGCGGGAGTACGAGATAAGCATAGGCGGCAGCGTCGCCCTCACTCTGCTCACCCTGGTGGTAACCCTCCTTAGACTGCACTAGCCCGTTCAGTGCAAAACTTTTATACCTCGATGCCCCAATTAGAACCGGTGGTTCTCATGGGGAAGCTCGACTGGATTAGGGAAGAGCTCCGGGAGCTCAAGGATAAGGGCCTCTACGTTACCATAAGGAAGCTCGAGAGCGCCCAGGGCCCGTGGGTCGTCGTCGACGGCAAGAAGGTTCTCAACATGTGTTCCAACAACTACCTCGGCCTAGCCGCACACCCCAAGATTAAGGAGGCCGCGATAAGGGCCATCCTCGACTACGGCGTCGGTGCTGGAGCGGTAAGGACCATCGCCGGTACCATGGAGCTCCACGTGGAGCTCGAGGAGAAGCTGGCAAAGTTCAAGAAGAGAGAGGCCGCCATACTCTTCCAGAGCGGCTACAACGCCAACCTCGGAGCTTTAAGTGCTCTCCTCACCAAGAAGGACAACGGCGTGTTCATCAGCGAGGAGCTCAACCACGCGAGCATCATAGACGGAATGCGCCTCAGCGGTGCGCCGAAGGTCATCTACAAGCACCTCGACATGGAGGACCTTGAGAAGAGGCTCAAGGAAAACAAGGACAAGGAGAAGAAGATAATCGTCAGCGACGGTGTCTTCTCGATGGACGGTGACCTCGCCCCGCTGCCGGAGATGGCGGAGCTGGCCGAGCAGTACGATGCCATTCTCTACATAGACGACGCCCACGGTGAGGGTGTCCTCGGAGACAGCGGAAGGGGTATAGTTGACCACTTCAAACTCCACGACCGCGTTGACTTCGAGATGGGTACTCTGAGCAAGGCCTTCGGTGTCATCGGCGGCTACGTGGCTGGACCGGAGGAGGCCATCGACTACCTCCGCCAGCGTGGAAGGCCGTTCCTCTTCTCAAGCGCCCCGAACCCGCCCGACGTCGCTGCAGCTATAGCTTCCGTCGAGATACTCCAGAAGAGCGATGAGCTCGTCAGGAAGCTCTGGGACAACACCCACTTCCTCCAGAACGGGTTGAGGGACCTCGGCTACGACCTCGGCAACACCAAGCACCCGATCACCCCGGTCATGCTCTACGACGAGAAGACCGCCCAGGAGTTCTCAAGGAGGCTCTACGACGAGTACAACATCTTTGCCCAGGCGATAGTCTATCCGACCGTCCCGCTCGGAACTGCTCGCATAAGGCTCGAGCCCTCAGCGGCCCACAGCAAGGAAGATTTGCAGTACGTGCTGGATGCCTTCGAGGACCTCGGAAAGAAGACTGGGTTCCTGAAGTGAACCCCTCTTCCATCATTTTCTTCAGAACTTCACCCACTCGATCTTGTAGTACACCACGTCGTTGTCCTCGTCGACGACGGCCATCACCATGTTCTTCCTGACGCCGTGGGCGACGCGGACGCGGGCGGTTATATCGTTCGGGGAAAAGCGGAGGTTCTCGGGAACCACCCATATCAGCCACTGGGAGTGCTCGTCCATGCCCCTGCGGTAAATCCTGAAGTGGGAGCCGAACTTGAGGGCGGACTTGACGGTGTAACCCCTGTCGCGCAGGTCAGTGTAAACCAGGAGCTTTATGTCGAACTGGTCGTCCCTTTTCCTCCCGAGCTCGACCAGGTCCTGGAAGGAGAGCTCCCTGTCGCCGTCGAAGACCCTTATCTTGCCCTTCTCCATGAGATAAGCCGCCTCTATTAGCGAGAGGAAAAGCTTCCCGTTCACAACCTCTCCAAAGTAGCGCTTGTTATAGAACTGGTTTATCGCCTTCTCCCTCTCGCTGAAGACCCTATCACCACTGAGATGAAAGATTATTGGCTCTTTCAATTCCTCCCACCCCATTCGTCGGCCGGCAGGAGCATGTAGTACGCATCCTC
>JAGHBN010000049.1 GCA_021160985.1 Thermococcus sp. | reverse complement strand
TCCGTTCCGCTCTCAGCCTTTTCCTTGGCCTTAGCGTACAGTTCAGCGTGTATCTTCTCCGCCTCCAGGGCGTAGTGGGTGGTCCTCACGGCGTCCTTCTCTCCCTGGAACTCGGCGGTGTTCTTGAAGACTGGATACATCTCCTCTACTTCGTACGTCTCGCCGTCTATGCCCGCCTGCAGGTTCTCGGGGGTCTTCCCGAGGTGTCCGAGCGCTATGAAGTGGTTCTTCGCGTGAATGAACTCCGCATGGGCGATAGCCCTGAAGAGCTTGGCTATGTTCGGGAAACCCTCCTTCTCGGCCTGTTCGGCAAAAATCAGGTACTTCATGTGGGCCATGCTCTCGCCGGCGAAGGCGTCCTCCAGAAACTTCCGGGTCATTCCTCTCTTAACTGGCATGGGATACACCATAAAAAGGAGGAAACGAAACTATATAACGGTTTTCTGAACCTTTGGTTTGCCCTTCCGCTTACTTCACTTGGAAGACAGTCCGCGGCTGGTTCTATGAGATCCAGTTAATGAGTTTCCTGACTGCCTCCCTCAACCGCTCCTCATCCTCCTGTCTGAGCATTCCCCTGCCCTCAACGGTGTCGACGTGATCGAACTTGCTCCTCGCTATGAGTGTCTCGATCTTCCTTCCAGCAACGCCGCCCCAGCCGTAGGCACCGACGATGAGGACGGGCTTCTCGTAGTTGGCCTTGTCAAGGAGCTCAAAGAGTGTGTACCTTATTCTGGGGTGGATATCGGCCTCAAAGGTCGAGGCGCCGATGATTATCGCCTCGCTGTCCGGGACCTCACCCAGTATGTCGCTCACCGCGGGGGCCTCCTTGTCCGTGAAGCGGTAAACGACCGGGTTCAGTCCGTTCTTCCTCAGCTCGTCGAGGACTATCTCCATCCTCCTCTCAACGAAGCCGTACATGGAGTCGTAGAGCACCAGAACCTTGCCCTTCGTGACCTTTCCAGCTCCAACCCTCTCGTAGTACTCGAATATTCTGGCCGGATTCTTCCTCCATATAAGCCCGTGGCCGGGAAGTATCATTTTCGCCTCTTTGATAATACCAAGCCCCTTGAGCTTCTTTATGTTCTGGACGATGTACTTGTGGTAGTGGCCTATGACGGTCACTATGTACTTGGTCACGTGGGGCAGGTAGCGCTGAACGACCTCTTCGTCGCTGTCGTCTATCCTTTCTGGAATCCCGTAGCCTCCCCCTGCGTCGCAGCTGAATATGAGCCCCTCCTCAACTACGTAGGTTATCATAGTGTCCGGCCAGTGGAGCCAGGGAACCGTTATGAAGCGGAAGGTCTTTCCGCCTATCTCCATCTCCTCGCCGTCTTTGATCGTGTGAAAGTTCTCAACGGCTTTCTCGCCGTAGAAGCCCTCCAGGAAGCGCTTCGCGAAGCTCGTGCCTATGAGTTTAGCTTTGTAGCCGTTGGCCTCAAGGAAAGCCGGTAAAGCGCCAGTGTGGTCGGGCTCGGTGTGGTGAATTATGACATGGGTTACCTCCTTTGGGTCAACCAGCTTTCCAAGGGCCTCCATGAAGAGGTCTGTGTATTCCCGCTTGCTCAGGTCGAAGAGAACCGTCGCACCATCGAGCTTCATCAGGTAAGCGTTGTAGGTTATCCCCTCGGGGATGCTCCAGGTGGCCTCGAAGTACCTTATCCTGTCATCATCGACCCGGATTATGTAGAGCTCCGGATCGTCGAGAATCTTCTCAACTTTCACATCGGGCATTTCTATCACCGAACCTATTTGGTGCGGAAGAATAAAAAGCCTTTCTTTACCAAAAAGTTAAGGACAAAATTGGGTAGATAAAAACCGCTCAATCAGGCGAAGGTAACGCTCCTGTCCTTGAGGGAGCGGTTGAGCAGGTCCGCGTGCTCGAGAGTGACCTGGTACTCCGCGAGCTTCTCGAGCTTGAGCTCCTCGCCGTCGAGGATTATCCTGTTGACGTAGACCTTGCCCTCGTCGAAGCCGACGGTGTAGACGAAGAGGTCTTTCCTGCTCAGGTACTCCTTAATCTTCTCGTCCTTGAGGGCCTCGGCGAGTCCGCCGGCGGCTCAACTTTCCTGGCGCACGAGTTCGCCCACAGCTTCGTCAATCCCGCGGTCGACAGGCACTATGAGCTGTTTAAGCCCTACGAGGCGCTCTTCAATCCGGTCGCGGAGAAGCTGAAGGAGATGGCGTACCCCAACTTCAGGGTTATGCTCTACGAGACTCTCGTGAGGGCTTTCGAGGCCTACTACCTCAACGCCACGGGCAACCCGGATATGGCCATGCTGTCCCTGAGCCGCAACAAGATCTTCTACTTCGTAGACGATGTTTATCGGGCCTATGGGTATTACGCGGCCTACAGGGACAGGTACGGAACCTTCGACGACTTTATGCCCGAACTCGCCAGGGTCATTGAGAGGGTTTACAATGAAACAGACGGAGGAAAGAACGTTGTTATTAATCCGACGGTAGACGATTTCTTAAAGGCCGCGAAGACCGACGGTGCCGTTGTGGCCTACGGGGGAAGCCCCTCCGCCGAGACGCTTGCCCGGTTCGTGTACAGTTCCTTCAAAAGGGCGGGTATCGACGCGGAGCTGAAGCCCGTATCGGACTTAACCGCTCAGGACAGGGAGGGGAACCTCGCTTTGATACTGCTATCAAACAGCACACTCCTCCAGGAGCTTCAGAAAAAGGCCCCCGTCCTCATCAACGGCACAACGGTCTACAGCAGAGAAAGCGGGAAAACTTATTCCGGGTCGCTGCGGGTTTTGGAGGTCATTGAGAATCCCTGGAACCCCGGAGCACTGACGTTCATCGTCATTGGCACCGATGAGCAGGCGCTGAACAGCATACACGCCTACAACAGCCTAACTTACAGCATCAGGGACTCCTCCGACAACCTGCTTGAGAGCGGTTAACTAAAACATATCATACTCTTTCAATCTGGTGCTCTTTTAAGTATTCCATTTCTTTTTTATTTGTTTGCATTTCTCAGCTTCCTTTGACTTTCCTCGTGGTTATCTCTTCTTTTGAAAGCCCCTAAGGAGGTGTGAGGTAAAGCCTAATACCGCGACCTCAACGACTATTTCATCAGCCGATACTAGGGGTTCCAGTGGTCTCGTTCCTGCCCTTCGCGCACTACCATGGCTATCTGACGGGTGAAGTTTGGCATGGTGCCTGGTTTCATGATGACGGACGAGAAAGAAGACAAAACCCTACAGGCCCTGCAGGTGATTCCAATATCGAGCGAGGCGTTTCTGGTTTACCGGCTCACGTAGGCTTCGTTAGTGATGATGGTCTTCGCGGTAATAGCGCCGAATATCCTTGATTGGGGCGAGCTAACGGCCTTCCTGACGATTTACTGGATGTACAGGGTCTTACCTTGAGAACATGAAAAGAATAGCTAAGAAAGGAAAGAAGCTCAGTCGAGCTTCTTGTGGCAGAACCACCAGTCGTAGCACTCGATCTCGCCCTTGGCCTTGGCTTCCTCGCGCTCCTTGATGGCGTCGACGGTTCCGGCCGGCGGAACGATGGCGCGGTCGCCGATGAGCTCGTTGTTGGGCCACTTGTGCGGGAGGGCGACTCCCTTCTCGTCGCTGACCTTGAGGGCCT
>JAGHBN010000062.1 GCA_021160985.1 Thermococcus sp. | reverse complement strand
GCCGCCGTTGAAACAACCACGAGTACGACGACCAGCACCGAAACTTTCCGGTAGTCCATGTCAGGTGTTTCGCGCCCATGATATTTAACGGTTCCCGGGTTTCATATCGTCAGCCAAGAGAAAAGAGTAAGTTAAAGCCTGATGAGCTCCCGCTCAGCCCTCGTGAGCCTCTTTCCCCTACCACTCAATACAACAACGTCGTCCTCTATCCTGACACCGCCGAGGCCGGGGATGTAGATGCCGGGCTCTATAGTGAACGTCATGCCGTTTTCAAGGACTGTCTTGCTATCGGGGCCGATGTAGGGTTCTTCGTGGACGTCCAGGCCGAGTCCGTGCCCGGTCCTGTGAGTGAAATATTCGCCATAGCCGGCCTTGGCGATCGTCTCCCTTGCGGCACTGTCGACTTCCCTTGCAGGGACGCCCTCCCGAACGACCCGGTATGCGTTTTCCTGTGCCTCCTTGACCACTTCATAGATTTCCAGGAGCTTTTTGTTCGGCCGCCCGAGGGCTATGGTTCTGGTTATGTCTGAGCAGTACTCTTTCCACTTCGCCCCGTAGTCGAGTATCACCAGGTCGCCTTTTCTGAGCCTTCTCTTTCCCGGCTCGTGGTGCGGATTGGCAGCGTTCTCTCCGCTCGCCACTATGGGTTCGAACGAAATTCCATCGCTGAGCTCCCTCACCGCCAGCTCTATCTTCAGAGCCAGATCCCTCTCCCGCATGCCGAGCAGATCCCAGCTGAGTATCCCCTCAAAAACGCGGTCAACGGCTTTGGCCGCGTGCTTCATTGCCTCGATCTCGTGTTTGTCTTTCCTCATGCGGAGCCCCCTCACGAGCGAGCTCAGGGGGTAAAACTCGAAGGGGCCGAGATTTATGACGTTAATGAGCCAGTCTGCCCGCATAGTATCCTCTATGAGGAGCCTGCCGTCGGATAAATGAAGCTCTGCCAAAATCCACGCGAGCTTGTCGTAGGGATTCTCCCCATCGCGCCAGAAAGTAACCGGGAAGTTCCTGAGGACATTCTCGTAGAGGCTTGGGGCCAGGAGCCGGTACTCACCCTCGGCGCTCACAACCAGAACGGTGAGCCTTTCACCCGCTTCGTGTATTTTCAGCCCTGTGAGGTAGTAGAGGTTTGTCCCGGGACTTATTAGAGCACCGTCAAAGCCCTTTTCCTTCATCAGAGAGACAAGTTTTTGAAGGCGCATGACATTCCCTCACTCCTGTTGGTTCAATATTTTTAAAATTTTTATGCTGTCTATTTGGTCAGCATTATATATTTCTAACCGCTTCTGTATTTTTCTTTTTTAAACTGTTCTGTCTATTAATAATGATTTTGCAAAATGAAGTTATATACTCCCAAAATCGTAAAACTTATATATGATGAAGTATGATGAAGATTAAAGTCCATGTAGGGGGTGGAGGTTGATAAATATGAAATGGCGGCCGTTGCTTGCTGCGAGTATTATATTTTTGTTCTTCGTAATACTGCCTGAGAGCCAAGGAGTGCCCGCTAAAGATTCACTTCAGTTGTATTCACTCTATCTTGACTGGCTTCAGGGGAAGCCCGTGGGGCTATTAAATGTTGATATTCAAACTTCGGGATCTCTCGAAGATCCCGTTGTGTTGATAGTAGATTATACTAACAAAGCACAGCCAAAAGTTGTTTATAGTGGGAGGGGACATAACGCGTTTGAGGTTTCATTTAAAATTCCAAGAATACCATTTAAAGTTGTTAGGGTAGCTACAGAAGAGGGAGTGCAGGAAAAAACTGTCTTTAGGACAAGGACATATGTGATAATAGTATCGGGTAAAAATACGTGGGATGCTCAGATACTCAGAATAACACCAGAGCACCCAATCACAAAAGTAGGTGTTAAGGTCTTTCCCAATAAGGCCTCTTCATTTCTCAAAAGGGGATCTAGCCCAACAGTTTATGAACATGAATATCTGGGAGAGGACGATGCTTATGTGAAGGTTGCAAAAGTTTATAGTGTTCCGGGGGTGAGGGTTGCATGGCATATGCCCCTTTATGGAACTGTAGGCATTGAATCGTTTAAAAAAAGCTGGATGACAAATGATGAGTGGGTAGAACTTGGCGTTGAGTATCCGATTTCGTACGTGGATCGCCAGATAACAGTGGAAGATGGTGATGCAAAGACAGTTATAGCACACGTTTATTACAGGTGCGATAAATACACGACTTGTGGGAACCTCTGGTGTAATGAGGGCTATGTCCTGATTCCTGTGAAGATAACTGGGTTTTATAGTTCCTACATACCGAATCCCCTAGATGGGACTCATCCTAACAGCGGTTACGTTGAATATGTATCAAAAGAAGATGAATACGACAACTATTTCCAGGTTGCTGCTGATAACCGTGAGGACGATAGCACCACGTACCTTGTAACAACGAGTGTTAGCTTGAGTTTTGGAGTGGGTCCTGTTTCTGTTAGTTTCAATGGTGACGTCGACTCCTATCGTTCGTCGGATTTAGAACATCCAAGACCTTATTTTGACGTCTGGGTTAAAGCATGGAAGGCTCAGAGACTTTATTATTGGTGGATGAAACAGTCACCTGCTCAAGTAAGCAACAAGGCAACATACGAAGTTGGTTTCTCGTGGCGTTAGTTTTTGCCACTTTATTCTTTTGGGCGATCTTCCGCTCAAAGGTTAAAGCAGGATCAAATAGCATGGGCGCATCTCGTGATATCCAATCATTGTGGTGCTCAATCATTTTCCAAATTCCACAAGTTTTAAAAACCCAACCTCGAACTTCGCTCGACTAGGCGGGCTAGGCCCGCGGGATGTTCCCGTAAGGGAGAACCACAAACGAGGAAGGGGTGAACGAGATGGGAATGTACAAGTACATTAGGGAAGCCTGGAAGAGCCCGAAGAAGAGCTACGTTGGCGACCTTCTCAAGGTCAGGATGATAAAGTGGCGCCGTGAGCCGGTCGTCGTCCGCGCCGAGAGGCCGACCAGGCTTGACAGGGCCAGGAGCCTCGGCTACCAGGCCAAGCAGGGCTACGTTATTGTCCGCGTCCGCGTCAGGAAGGGCGGAAGGAAGAGGCCCAGGTGGAAGGGCGGAAGGAAGCCGAGCAAGATGGGTATGGTCAAGTACTCGCCGAAGAAGAGCCTCCAGTGGATAGCCGAGGAGAAGGCCGCTCGCAAGTTCCCGAACCTTGAGGTCCTCAACTCCTACTGGGTCGGCGAGGATGGAATGTACAAGTGGTTTGAGGTCATAATGGTCGACCCGCACCACCCGGTCATAAAGAGCGACCCGAAGATAGCCTGGATTGCCCTCAAGCCCCACAAGGGTAGGGTGTTTAGAGGTCTCACGAGCGCCGGCAAGAAGGGCCGCGGCCTGAGGAACAAGGGCAAGGGCGCTGAAAAGGTCAGGCCCAGCATAAGGGCCAACAAGGGTAAGGGCAAGTGATTTCCCTGCTCTTTATCTTCTATCTTCTTCTGAGGCCGTTCTTGTATTCCATTAGGTATCTAGGCTAACTGTCCCGTGCTCCCTGAGTGCCCACTCACATTTTTAAATCCCTCTTCTAAATGAGTTCGGGTGAAAGAAAATGGCGCTGAGGGCACACCACGTCAGGATTACCACGTTCATTCAGGCCACCGAAGATGAGGACAAGGTTCTCGAGGCGATAGGGACGTTCATTCCCGAGGAAATCGACGACGAGGACATTCACTTCGACATCCTTGAGACGGAGGGCTTCTTCGGGAACCCGATTAAGGTCGTCAACGTCGAGATAAAGAGGAGCAAAGCTGTGAGGGCTTTCCTCAGGCACTTCAAGGAGCTCCTTGACGAGGAAGCAAAGCGCTACATCCTTGAGAACCTTGACGAGAAAGTTGATGAGGAGGGGACGCTCTACGTCCGCTTCAACAAGCAGAAGGCATACCTCGACGAGCCTGAGATAGACGAGGGCGGCGACACGATTCAGGTCAGGATAAAGGTCAAGGCCTTCCCAATGAGGAAGGAAGCCGTCGTCAAAGCGGTTCAGGAGTGGCTGGAAGAATGAGCGGGGAGGAAATTTCGTTTTCGAGGGACTACTTTGTCGAGATGGACGTCCGGAGCGAAGAGGCCTACGAGCTGGCCAGCGGGTGGTTTGACGAGGTAGTCTTCACCAAAAAGCTCGTCCTCGACCGCGAGCCCGACTGGGACTCGCTCAAGGAGGAGCTCAGGGAGCTGAGGAAGACCTACGGGAAGGTGGCCGTCCTTCTCGTTACCAAAAAGCCGAGCCTCGTGCGTGAGTTCAAGAGCAGAAACCTGAAGGCCTTGCTCTACGTCCAGGGCGGGGACATGAGGGTCAACAGGATGGCCATCGAGGCCAAGGCAGATGCCCTTATAAGCCCCTGGCTCGGAAGGAGGGACTACGGCTTCGACCACACTTTAGCGGGAATGGCCGGGAGAAGGGGCGTTGCCATAGGGTTTTCGCTCTCCCCGCTTTTGCGGGCTGGCCCGTATGAGCGGGCGCTGATGCTTCGCTTCATGGCAAAGGCCTGGGAGCTCGTCAGGAAGTACCGCGTGCCCCGGTTTATCACCAGCTCTGCGGAGAGCAAATGGGAAGTCCGCGGGCCGAGGGACTTGATGAGCCTTGGGATAAACATCGGGATGGACGTGCCGAAGGCGAGAGGGAGTTTGAACTTCTATCCGAGAACCCTTCTGGGGAAGCTCTAAATCTATTGTAGCAAACCCTGTCCGGGGAGTGGGAGCGCACCCGGGTCTTGAGGGCCACCGTTGAAATTCATCAGAACCGCGGTCGGTTTTTTTCTTGTTCCCTTCTGACCTCTTTACCTTATTTGCATCCTTTTCATGTTTCATGCATCATAGGAGAGTGGCAACTGGTATTAACTTGTACACCTAAATTTTGGGAATTTTTTGAAGAAAAATAGTCGTCAGTCTGTCAAAAACTTGCAGAAAAGAAGGCAGTAGAAGGCTTCTTTGATAACTATGTTCAGTTTAATAACTGCTGAGAATATTAAATACCAAAAATTATGTCGAAAAATATATAAATGGCCTCCGTTAGTATTGGGTGGTGATTCGATGAAGCCCCTTCACAGTCCCATCTATCTCACAGTCGCGTTCAAACAGGCCGGTGAAACTACGCTTTCAGACAGGGGTTTCGACCTCAAATACAGCAGGGAAGAAAACCCCACGGTGAGAGAACTCGAGAGATCTCTTGCGGCTCTGGAGGGGGGGAGAGATGCCCTTGCCTTCAACAGCGGAATAGGGGCAATAAGCGCCCTCTACCTCTCGCTCCTCTCAGAGGGTGATGAGATCGTTCTACCCATGGAATGCTACGGCACCACGATTCAGCTTGCTGAAAGGCTCTCCAAGTTCGGAGTGAAGACAAAGCTGGTTTATCCAAACGGGGATAGCATAGTTGAAGCCATCGGTGGGGGGACTAAACTCGTACTCGTTGAGACGCTCACAAACCCGACCCTGAAGGTAATTGACGTGCCTGAGGTCGTGAGGAGGGCAAAAGAGGTTGGAGCGATAACCATTGTGGACAATACGTTTTCCCCGCTCGTCTTCAAGCCCCTAAAAGTTGGCGCGGATGCTTCCGTTCACAGCCTCACCAAGTACATAGCAGGACACAACGACGTGCTCGGAGGTGCGGTAATATGGGGGAGCCTCGATGGGGAGGAGCTTTGGCACTGGCGCAGAAGGCTCGGTTCAATACTCCAGCCGCTGGAAGCGTGGCTTGTGACAAGGGGCATGAAAACTCTGGAGATACGCTTTGAACGTCAGAGCAAAAATGCCCTGGCCATAGCGGAGTTCCTCAGCGAGCACCCCCGGGTCAGGGAAGTTCGTTACCCAGGACTCAAGGAGGATCCCTACCACGAAACTGCCCGGAGGCTGTTTGAGCGCCCCTTATTTGGCGGCGTCGTTAGCTTCAGGCACGTGGGGGGAGAAGAGGGTGCAAAGAAGTTTCTGCGCTCCCTCAAGAGGATATTTCCCTCCCCCTCTCTTGGCGGTGTTGAAAGCCTAGCCTCCTATCCGGTCATAAGTGCGGCCAAAACAATGCCTCCGGAGAGGAGAGAACTCCTTGGAATTACCGACGACCTGATACGCCTTTCCGTGGGCCTTGAAGATTTGGACACTCTCATAGAGGACATAGACTCCGCTCTTGGGGGGTGAGAGCACTCAGGGTGTACACGTGTCCTAAAAACCTGCTGAACGGCCCCTGTGGGGGAGTCAGGGGGGAGGTATGCGAAGTGGATGGAAAGGAGTGCCCGTGGACCACCACAATGGCTAGGTTTGGGGGAACCGTCCCGTATATGCTGTTCGAGGAGCATCCCCTGCTTGTTGAACTTGAAAGCCTCGTAGAGAAGGACAGTGAGCCCAGAGCATCGACCTTCTGGAAGAATCTGGAGCGTGGGAAGGCTTTCAGCATAGAGTTCCCGATAGCGGCAGTGAAGGGAGAAATGGACATAATAAGAGTCCTCGGCAGGGTGGATGCCGACCTGCTAACGGTTCCCGACAACCCCCTCGGCTACCCCCATGTGGATCCAGTTGCCTTCAGCACTTATCTAAAGGTTTTGGGAGCAAAAGCCGGCGTGATGCCGCACATCACGGCAAAGGACAGAAACCTTGCTGCGATTTCCTCTGAGCTCAGGACGGCAGGACTCTTCAACTTCGAGGCGGTTCTCATGGTAACCGGGGACTGGCCGGACCACGGGATTCCGGGCAGGCCAGTGTTTGACCTTGACTCTGCTAACCTGGTAAGGCTTGCGCGGCTGGTGTTTGCCGGAGTCCTGCCGACCAGGGAGTGCGTAGAAGTTGAGAGCAGGCCACGGGTCCTTTCTGGCATGAACCCGCACTACCGGCCGAAGCTGGAGGCGAGGAGGGTCGTGAGGAAGATGATAGCGGGGGCTGAGGGCTTCTTCACACAGGTGGTGGCCACGGGTAGGAGCGTGAGGGGGATAAGGGAGATACTCCGGGAGCTCAGGGCGTACGGGGAGTTTGAGGTCCCCCTTGTGATATCGCTCCTGTATCCAATTGAGGACTGGATAAAGCCCATGCTGGAAAGGATGGGAATTCCCACGGGGAATGAGAGCTTTGAGGAGCTCCTTGAGGAGCTGAAGGCCCTGGATGTTGGGGGAGGTATTAACCTGATAGTGCTCTCCAACGACGTTGATGAGTGGCTCAGGCTCGAAAAGGAGGCAAGAGGAATTATTAAGGAGGTGATCGGATGATAATCCCGGCTCTGATAGGAAGTCTGCCCAGGCCGGTGTCGCTCTCGAAGAAGCTTGAGCAGTACTACCTTGGAAGGCTGAGTGAGGAGAAGTTAGAGGAGGCATACAGAGAACACACGAGGAGGGCATTTGAGAACCTCAGGAGAGCGGGGATAAGGGTAATAACCGACGGTCTCTACCGTTGGGACGACATATTCAACCCGCTGATAAGGTTCATAGACGGCGTTGAGGTCAACGGGCTCTTTAAGTTCTATGAAAACAACTTCTTTTACCGCTCTCCAGTGGTCAAGGGGGAGCTGTCTCTGGGGGAGAATCCAATCCCCGAATGGCTCAACGTTGCGCTTGAGATAAAGGAAGAGGTATACCCGGGCGCAGTGCTCAAGGCGGTTCTCCCGGGCCCTGTGACCCTCGCATACCACTCGATAAACGAGGCATATGAAAGCCTCGACGAGCTGGCGGAGGCCTACGCTGGAGTTTTGGCAGAACTCATGAAGGAGTTACCCGTGGAACTCGTTGAGCTCCAGGAGCCGGCTTTGGCCGCCGAACTCTCGAGGGCTACGAGGGAGAAAAGCGACTCGGTCTCGGCAGAAACTGCAAAGGCGCTCATAGAGAGACTCGAGAAGGTTAAGGCGCTGTGGGTGGTGACGTACTTCGGCACCCCGAGGGGTTTTCCTGAGGGGGTCATCCTGAACTTCGACCTTGTAGAGGGCACCTTGCCGGAGAACTACCGCGGCGACCTTGGCGTTGGAATAGTCAATGCAAGGGAAACCAAAATGGAAAGACGCGACAGGCTCGTAGACAAGCTCAAGCCCCTCCTTAGAAAGCATGGAAAACTCTACGTTACTCCAAACACGCTCCTCGACTTTCTTCCGGAGAGCGTTGCCTGGAGGAAGCTGAAGCTACTCGGAAAGCTTGGAGGTGAGTGAGATGGAACTCCAGATCCTCCCAACGAGCATAATCGGCAGCTATCCCAAACCCCGGTGGCTCCTCAGGATGTACAGCCTCTACGAGCTTGGCAGGCTTCCGGAGGAGGACTTCAGAGAGGCCGTAAAGGATGCCAGCGTCGCTGTGCTGAGAGAGCATGAGAGGGCTGGGGTGGACATCCCCTGGGACGGAGAGATGGGCAGGAGCGAGATGACGGAATACTTCACGGCCAAGATATCGGGCTTCAAGTTCTACGGTCCGGTGAGGGTGTGGGGCAACGCTTACTTCAACAAGGCGGCGGCAGTCTCAAAGCTTGAGTACAGCGAACCCCTTGTGCTGGACGAGTTCCGCTGGATTAAGGCAAACACAACGAGGGAGATCGTTAAAGTCCCGATAACTGGTCCGTACACGATAGCGGAGTGGAGCTTCAACGAGTACTATTCGAGCAAAGAGGAGCTCGCCTTTGAGCTCGCGAGGATCCTCAACAGGGAATTCACGCTCCTTGAAAAGGAGGGGGCGACTTTCATCCAGATAGACGAGCCGGCGATGCTCAACCACCCCGACGAGGTTCCGATAGCGGTTGAGGCTATCAACAGGGCTGTGAAGGGTGTTAATGTAAAGTTCGGCCTCCACGTCTGCTACTCCAACTACAACCTTCTCGCCGACTACTTCGACGAGATTAACGTCTCCCAGTTTGCCCTTGAGTTCGCCAACAGGGGCTTCCGCGAGATGGAGTTCCTCAAGAAGCTTACACACGGGGAGCTTGGCTTTGGGGCAGTTGATGTACACAACCCGCGTATAGAGACTCCAGAGGAGGTTGCAAAGGCTATACGGAAGGTCATGAAGTACATCGAGCCTGAGAGGCTTTATGTCAACCCCGACTGCGGACTGAAGCTCCTCGACAGGAGTATAGCGTACCAGAAGCTCGTGAATATGGTCAAAGGTGTGGAGATAATCAGGAAGGAGCTCGCAAAGGAAGGGAAGGAGAGCATACCTTTCAGGAGGTCGGCGTGATGCTGTGTTCAGGCGGGAGGTTTGTGGTCAAGTTCGGCGGGAGTTCTGTGAGGGATTACTTCGAGGAGGCAGTGTCCTTTGCCTCCCGCCTCTGGGACGGGAACGAGATCATCGTAGTTGTGTCGGCCCTGAAGAGGGTAACTGACAGTCTCCTGAGCATTGCAGAGGGCAGGGGGAGCATCGAAAAGATCGAGAGACTTCACGTGGAGTTTGCAGAGAAGAACGGTATTGATCCTTCCATCCTCTCCCCATTTTTGAGGGAGCTTAGGGGGGCGCTGGCTTCGAGGGACTCTTTCCCCTCTGAGGAGGCCTTTAGGGATCACGTTCTCTCTGTCGGTGAAATGATGTCGGGTGCTCTCTTTGCCGCGGCCCTTCGGAATAAGGGCATTCCCGCCGTGCTGTTTGAGCCATGGAAAATTTTGAGAACCGACGGACGCTTTGGCAACGCCAGGATAGACCTCCCGAAAAGCAGGAATGCTGCGGGGCTGATAGACGAGGCGCTGGACGAGGCGTTCATCCCAGTCGTCCCAGGATTCATCGGGGGTTACGACGGGTTCAGGACGACGCTCGGCAGGGGTGGGAGCGACTATACTGCATCCGCCGTAGCCACGCTCACCGGGGCCAAGGGCGTTTTCATAATGAGTGACGTGGACGGGATATACACGGCAGACCCAAGGCGCGTAACCTCTGCCAAGCTGATACCCTTTGTTTCCTCTGAGGAAGCATCCATAGCTGCGAAGCTCGGGATGAAGGCCCTCCATCCGCGGGCAGTCGAAGCCGCTGAAGGAGTTCCCCTGTACCTTGGCAGGACCCGGGACTGGCACATCGGTACTGTGGTAGGGGAAGAGAGCTCAGGGATGCCCATAGTGACCCACCGTGTCGAAGGGGAGGAGGGCATCATCAGTGTTGTTGGTGTTGAGTCCGTCAGGGAGTTTCCCTTTGAGAGCCACGAGGAGAATGGGATTCCGTGGGTGTCCATCAGAGTGCCGAGGCTCCGCGTTGGGAGCGCCCTCAACACGATACACTGGGAGGTGGTTGGTAGCAGGGTGAGCATCTCTAGCACCCTGTCAGTTGTTCGGATGGAGGCGTGGATTTCCACGTAATCATTTAAATTTTCCTCCAAAGATGGAAAATTATTGTCATCTATCTGAAAAAAATTGAAAAAACTTTATATCTCCCTGAAACTCTCTAAGCCGGGGTGGTCAGCCATCGGTGATCGAGAAACTCAACGTGGTGAAGTTTGGAGGAAGCTCGGTGAAGAACTCGTTCTGGAGCGCGTTGAAGTTAGTTGACTATCTCCTGGAGGGAGGCAGGCTCGTAGTTGTCGTTTCTGCTCTTAGGGGCGTCACAGAGAAGCTGATACGGCTCTCGGAGTGGCCGGACTGGCGCGCCTTTGAGAGCATCGTCCTGGAGCATTCGAGAATAGCCGACAGGCTTGGGGCGGATATAGATCCGATTCTAAGCGATCTGGAGAAAGCCGTTGCCCGGCGCCGCTACGACCCCGTGTGGAGGGACTACATCCTATCCTTCGGGGAAAGGTTCTCCGCAGTCTTATTCGCCAAGGCCTTGGAGAACGAGGGGATTTCAGCGTTTCCGGTGGATGCCACTGAGGTTCTGAGACTCCGCGGGAACTTCGGAAACGCGGAAATAGACTTTTCGGCGAGCCTGCCTCACGTTCGGAAACTCGGAGAGCTGGCAGAAAGGTCGGTTCCGGTTGTTACAGGGTTCATAGGCAACCTCAACGGAAAAACTGCAACGCTCGGCAGGGGTGGGAGCGACTATACTGCCTCCGCCATAGGGGCAATGCTTGACGCGAGGGCCGTGCTGATAATGAGCGACGTGAAGGGCATCTACACTGCCGATCCGAGACTTGTGCCCGATGCAAGGCTCTTCCATTTCCTAGCAAGGGACAGGGCCGTGCTGGCGGCAAGGCTCGGCATGAAGGCCCTACACCCGAGGACCATCGAGCCGCTCCGGGGGATACCCCTGATACTTGGGAAGACCGAGGACTGGTGCCTGGGGACACTTGTCTCTGAGTTCGGTGATGACTGGCCGATAGTTGTTCACCGCGTCGAGGGGGAAATTGTCAGGATAGCGGTCGTCGGCGTAGAGGAACTCCCCGGATGGGAGGGCAGGAGGGGCGAGGGTTACTTCTCGCTCACGGTTGAGAGGGAGGAGCTTGTTCCGGTTCTTAGAGAAATCCACGAGGTGGTCTTTGATGAGGGTACGGGTTCATGCAACTATAGCCAACTTCGGGCCTGGGTTTGATGTCTTTGGCGTGGGAATAGGGGAGCCGTACGACGAGCTGAGGTTCAGGGAATCCGATGAATGGGTGATTAGGGTCCGGGGCCACAAGGTGCCGGAGAACCCCGATAACGTTGTCATAGTTTCGGCAAAGGCCCTCGCGTCAATGGTTGGGGAGGACGTCGCCCTGGAGATGGAGCTTGCCAAGGGGATAAGGCCCAAGAGCGGGCTCGGAAGCTCGGGAGCATCATCACTGGCCGGAGCGCTTGCGATGGCAAAGGTTCTCGGGGTGGAGGATGAGCGGTTAGTACTCCGGGCGGCAATGGAGGGAGAACGGGCGGCCTCGGGCAGTGCCCACGGAGACAACGTGGTTCCGGCTTACTACGGCGACTTCACAATTATAGAGTCCAACGAGCCGCTCAGGGTCTGGAGGATCCCTGTGGACTTTGAGGTGGTGGCCGTTCTCCCCGCGGTCGAAATTCCGACGAGCGAGGCGAGGGGGGTTCTTCCATCAAAAATCCCGAGGGAAGATGCCCTCAGGAACATTGCCCTTGCAGCATCGCTCGTCCTTGCCCTAAAGGAGGACGACCTCCGGGCTGTTGGGAGGCTCCTCGATGACAGGATAGCCCTACCCTACAGGAAACGGCTCATGCCGTGGTATGAAACCGTAAGGAGGGCCGCGCTGGAGGCGGGTGCTTACGGCTTCTCAGTCTCTGGCTCGGGCCCGGCAGTGTTCGCCATAGGGGAGGACGTTGCTCAAATAGGGAAGGCCGTGGCCGAGGCCTTCAGCGGAATGGGCATTGACTCTGATGTCTACGTTACAAAGGCTGGAAGGGGTGCCGCATGGTTTTGAGGTGTATTGAGTGTGGAAGGGAGTACGACGAGAAGGAGCTCCGCTACCGCTGTGAGTGCGGTGGCCTGCTTGAGGTCGTCACAGACCTTGATAGAGCGGAGGACGTCTTCGATGGCAAGAATGTGGTGCTGTGGAAGTACGAGAGCTGGCTGCCAGTTAAGAAAAGAGTCTCGCTGGACGAAGGTGGAACACCTCTCTACAGGCTCAAGAACCTTGAAAAGGATCTCGGTGTCGAGATATACGCCAAGAACGAGGGGGCAAATCCAACGGGTTCTTTCAAGGACAGGGGAATGACGGTAGGGGTATCGAAGGCCCTGGAACTCGGCATGGACAAGGTGATATGTGCGTCGACAGGCAATACGTCGGCGTCTCTGGCGGCCTATGCGGCGAGGGCGGGGATTAAGGCCTACGTCCTCGTACCCAGCGGAAAGATAGCCCTCGGAAAGCTCGCGCAGGCTATAATCTACGGGGCCAGAGTCGTACCGGTTCGGGGCAACTTCGACGATGCGCTCAGGGTCGTGGTGGAAGCGAGCGCAAAGCTTGGCGTCTACATGCTCAACTCCATAAATCCCTTCCGGCTGGAAGGTCAGAAGACGATAGCGCTCGAGATTTATGACCAGCTCGGCTTTGTGCCAGACAACGTCGTTCTGCCCGTTGGAAACGCAGGAAACATCTCGGCAATCTGGAAGGGTTTCAAGGAGCTTTACGCGAAAGGAATAACGGAGAAGCTCCCGAAGATGATAGGAATACAGGCAGAGGGTGCTTCCCCGCTCGCGAGGGCCTGGAAAACTGGGGGGAAATTTAAACCCGTTGAAAAGCCGGAGACCGTTGCAACCGCCATAAGGATAGGCAACCCCGCCAACTGGCCCAAAGCGTGGCGTGCCGTTGAAGAGTCGGGGGGACTCTTCGAGAGCGTGAGCGACGAGGAAATACTGAGGGCCCAGCACCTGCTGGCGAGCAGGGAGGGTCTGTTTGTTGAACCAGCATCCGCTACGCCGCTGGCTGGGCTCATGAAGCTTCTTGAGAGCGGCGAGGTTGAGAGGGACGAAAGCTACGTCCTCATAACGACGGGCCACGGGCTGAAGGACCCGAATGTTGTCATCAACAGGTTCACGCTCCCTGAACCCATAGAGCCAACACTTGAGGCGTTTAAGGAGGCGATAAAATGAAGGTGGCCGTCCTTGGGGCAACCGGCATGGTCGGGAGAACCTTTGTGAAACTGCTGGAGGGCCATCCTTGGTTTAAGGTTGAGAAGCTCGTGGCATCGGAGCGTTCGGCAGGAAAGCGCTATGGTGAACTTGTTGAGGACTCTCCGGAGGAGTTCAGGGACATTGAGCTCGTCTCATTGGGGGAGTTCCTCAGAGACCCGGGGGTTGACCTCGTCTTCAATGCCCTCCCGGCTTCCCTCTCCAGAGAGGTCGAGGAAAGGCTCGCCAAAGACGTTCCGGTTTTCACCAACGCGAGGGCCCACCGCTACGATGAGGATGTGCCGATACTGGTTCCTGAAGTCAATCCGGAACACCTGAGGCTCATCAAGGTTCAGCGTGAGAAAAGGGGCTGGGACGGTTTCATAGTAACGAACCCGAACTGCTCCACGGCAGTCTTAACGGTCTCCCTCGCTCCCCTCAGAGAGTTCGGGATAAAGAGGGTGCACGTGGCCACAATGCAGGCCATCAGCGGCGCAGGGTTCTCCGGCCTTTCGGCGCTGGTGATCCACGACAACGTGGTCCCCCTCATCAGCGGCGAGGAATGGAAGATTGAGAACGAAAGCAGAAAAATCATGGGGCAGATTGAAAGTGGGAGGATAGAGCCGGCGTCCTTTGAAGTCTCTGCAATAGCGACACGCGTCCCTGTCCTGCACGGCCACACGGAGGCCGTGTTTATAGAGCTTGAGCACGGGAGCACCGAGGAAATAAAGGAAGTCTTCGAGTCATTTGACCCCCTGGAAGGTCTCGGCCTGCCGAGCTACGAGAGGCCCCTCGTTTACACGGAGGTTCCCCAGCCGCGGCTACACAGGGATAGGGGGAAGGGATTAACGGTAACCGTAGGGAGGCTGGAGAGAAGCGGGTCGGCTTTCAAGTACGTTGTCACCGGCCACAACCTCGTACGCGGTGCCGCGGGAGGCTCTCTGCTCAACGCAGAGCTGGCAAAGAAACTTGGATACATCTAAAAAAGAAAGGGGGTCAGCCGAGGGCCGGGAAGTGCTCCGGCTCGTAGTCCTGGAGCTTTCCGTCGAGATAGTCCTCGTAGCCCTTGAGGTCGAGGAACCCGTGCCCGCTGAGGTTGAAGAGTATGATCTCCTCTCTTCCTTCTTTCTTCGCTTTCAGCGCCCTGTCTACCGCGGTTTTTATGGCGTGTGAGCTCTCCGGGGCCGGGATTATTCCCTCGGTCTTCGCGAACAGCTCCGCCGCCTGGAACACCTCCGTCTGGTGGTAGGCGACTGGCTTGACGATGCCGTGGTTTATGAGGACACTCAGGGTTGGGGCTAGGCCGTGGTAGCGCAGTCCGCCGGCGTGGATCGGCGGGACGTAGTATGTGTGTCCCAGTGTATGCATCTTCATCTTCGGCGTGTAGCCACCTGAATCGCCGAAGTCGTACCTGTAAACTCCCCTCGTCATGCTTGGAGCGGCCCTCGGTTCGACCGCTATGAACTCGTAGTCGGCCTTTCCGCTCAGGACGTCCCTAACGAAGGGGTATGCAAGGCCGGCAAAGTTGCTTCCACCACCAACACAGCCGATTATAACGTCCGGTTCCTCAAACTCCCTCATCTGCTCCATGGCCTCGAGCCCTATGACAGTCTGGTGCATGAGGACGTGATTAAGAACGCTTCCGAGGGCATATCTTGCTTTTTCATCCTTTAGGACGTCCTCAATTGCCTCACTTATCGCTATTCCGAGGCCGCCCGGGTGATTTGGATCGTCGGCCAGGAACTTCCTCCCTATCTCCGTCCTGTCGCTTGGACTGGGGTAGACCTCTGCCCCGTAGAGGCGCATTATAGTCTTCCTGTAGGGCTTCTGCTGGTAGCTGGCGCGCGCCATGTAGACGCGGACTTTCAGGCCGAGCAAAGCTCCGGCCAAACTAAGTGCCGTTCCCCACTGGCCTGCTCCAGTCTCGGTAACGAGCCTCTCAATACCCTGCTCTTTGGCGTAGTATGCCTGGGCAAGGGCAGTGTTTATCTTGTGGCTCCCGGTTACGGTTGCCCCCTCGTACTTGAAGTAAATCTTCGCAGGTGTTCCGAGGGCCTTTTCGAGGTTCGTCGCGCGGAAGAGCGGGGTTGGCCTTCCAACCTTGGCGTAGAGTTCCCGAACTTCACGCGGGATTTCGATGTAGCGTTCGTTGCTCATCTCCTGCTTCACGAGCTCCCCCGCAAAAATTCTCAGCAGCTTCTCCGGCTCCATTGGTTCGTCCGTCTCCGGGTCGAGGGGTGGAGCCAGGGGCTCCGGAAGGTCCGGCAGTATGTTGTACCACCTCTTGGGTATCTTGGAATCTGGCAGAACGGCTTTCATTCTAACACCTCCCTGGTTTTGAGAACTCCCAAAGGTTGAGGGAATAAGAGCGTAAGGACTAAGCCAGCGATGCGGGGGTTCTCAGAACTGCCAAAAACAATCCCCCCTCAGGTTAATGTCGCCAAAAACAATCCCGCCCAGAAGTTTTTGAACTAACCGTCAGCTTGAAAGGGGACTCACCAAGGCCAAAAACAATCACTCCTGGCAATCATGGTGCATCGAAGTATGGGGATTGGACTGCCTTAAGTTCTTTTCGGTCATTTTATTGATGATAAGACGAAGCTCACGTCTTTAGCTTCCCCTTTAACTGCCACGGCGACAAAGTATCCATCGCGTTCGAGGCAAATGGAAGTCGTTTCCTTGTTGGAAGTGTCGAGCAGGTAGCGGGCGTAGTCGCACTGCCAGCGGAGTCCGTACACGAGAAGGCTCACGCTGACGTTCTTCTCACCCACAGATGTCAAAAACTCTTTTCCAGCGAGGGCCCAGAGCGCGGGTTCTCCGACGGGTTTCACGACAAAGCTCCCGTTGAGCTCCTTAATTACGGAGTTGAGCGCCTCTTCAGGCGTCGGCCCTTTAACTTCTCGGCCGTTCTTCGTTCCACAGGGCGAAATCTTCTCCGCGGAGTTCTCGACTTTTCTGGTTTCCCCGCTTATAACGAGGATTTCCTTCCCCCTCAGGGAGACGTAGTGTGACTTTTCACCCCTTGTCCAGAGAGACCACCTGCAGTCCCCGCTTTCTCCCTCCGCCCTCTTGACGTATCCGGTTCCTTTGAGCTCGATTTCTATGGCCTTGTAGGTGTTCTTAACCCACTCGCCGGGCCAGTCAGATAGGTCGAGTTTTCCAACTCTGACGCTCCCGCTTGAGCTCCAGTTGAAGCGGTATCTCTCAAGGATTGGCGGCTCGCTGGCGTTCCAGAGGTAGTCGTCGTGCCAGCGAAGTGCGAACCTCTTGACGCCCCTGCAGGGGCCTCTTGCCGAGACTACCGCAAGACCACCGCCGAGAATCCTTGTTTCGGCCAGATATATGCATTCCTCGCCCTTGGCGAAGAGAGCATCTCTCAGGATGTGGGAATACGTTCCG
>JAGHBN010000074.1 GCA_021160985.1 Thermococcus sp. | reverse complement strand
GCCGGGCGATGAAATCATCGCCGCCGGGGGAGTTAAGGAGCACGAGGGAATCCTGACCCTCAACCTCGAAAAGTTCTACCCTGTGAAGCTCGTCCCCCAAATCGAGTACCGGAAGCCGAAGTGCCCCAAGTGCGGAGGGACAATGAAGAGCAAGGGCGACTACCTCAAGTGCAAGCGCTGCGGCTACAAGATGCCGAAACGGCTCATCCCCGTCGAAGTCCCGCGCGAGCTGGAGAGAAAGATTTACGAAGTGCCGCCCGACGCGAGAAAGCACATCTCGAGGCCGCTGGTACTGCCGGGCGGGGAGGAGAGGATTTTGGATGCGGTGGAAGTTCTGAAATGATAATTCTGATTATCATAATCCAAATTCTCATCTTGCCAAAAAGCTTAAAGTGATAACTGCAATTATCATAACGGCGATTATCATATGGCTCACTTCGTGGACAGGGCGGAAGAGCTTAAAGCGATTAAAGAGAGGCTTTCGCGCGATGGGTTCGAGCTCATCGTCATCTACGGCAGGAGGCGCGTTGGGAAGACCCGCCTCGTCCTAGAGGCCATTAAAGAGTTCCCCCACGTCTATTACCTCGCCGTTGAGGGGGACAACCTGAGGCACTTCAAGGAAACCGCTGAAAGGGTCTTCCCCGAGGTTAGGTACGCCCGCGAGGACTGGGAGGCGCTTCTCCACACCCTCAGGGACAAAATCATCGTCATAGATGAGTTCCCCAACCTGATAAAGGAAGACCCCGGGGTCTTGAGCGTATTCCAGAGGGCCATTGACACCGACCTCTCAAGCTCAAACACGAAGCTCATTCTCCTCGGCTCCTCCCTGAGCATGATGACGGAGAAAGTCCTCAGCTACAAGAGCCCCCTCTACGGCAGGAGGACGGGTTCTATAAAGCTCAAACCGCTGAAGTTCTTCCACCTCGGGGAGTTCTTTCCCCGCGCGAGCTGGGAGGAGCTTGTAGAGGTCTACGGTATGACAGACGGGATTCCCTTCTACATAGCTCAGGTCAGGCTTCCCTTCTGGGAGTGGCTTGAGGGGGAGCTGAAGAACCCAGTGAGCTTCTTCCGCGACGAGGTGGATTTTCTGCTGAGATACGAGTTTACGGAGACTAGGACTTACAGGAGGATACTTGAGGCAATAGCCCTCGGCAAAACGACGCCCAAGGAGATAAGGGACTTCACAGGCATGAGGCACTCGGAGATAACACCGTACCTCCGGAACTTAATCGAGACCGGCCTCGTCCTCAGGGAAGTTCCCATCACGGAAAAGCCGAGCTCAAAGAGGGGCCGCTACTACGTGGCCGACAACTTCCTCGCCTTCTGGTTCCGCTTCGTTTATCCAAACCTCTCGCTCATAGAGGAGGGAATATTTGACGTGAGCGAAATACAGCAGAGCTACAACCACTATCTGGGGCCAGTTTTTGAGAAAATTGCAAGACAGTTCCTCATTGAGCTGAGCAGGAGCGGAAAATTGCCCTTCAGATTCACAAAGGTTGGAAAATGGTGGAGGAAGGGGGAGGAAATTGACCTCGTGGCTTTGAACGAGCGGGAAAGAAAGGCGCTCTTTGTTGAGACAAAGTGGAAAGAGCTGAGCAAAAGAGAGGCCAGGGGCATTTTAAGCGACCTGGAGAGGAAGGCTGAGCTTGTGGGTCTGGACGATTGGGAGAAGAGCTACGGGCTTGTTACCAAGAACGTGGAGGGAAAGGGAAGGCTGAGGGGAGAGGGTTGGCTGGTGTGGGACTTGGAGGATTTTCCCGAACAACCAAAAGCTTAAATAGTTGAATCACAAGTATTATACTCATGAGTAGACAAAAGTTCGTGAACAGAAAGAGGGAGCTTAAATTCCTTGAGGGGAGGTATCAAAGCAGAAAGGCAGAGCTAATCATAATCTACGGGCGCAGGAGGATTGGAAAGACCGAGTTAATCCTCCAGTTTGCCCGTGACAAGCCCCACGTCTACTTTCTCGCAACTGAGAAGCCATATCATGAGAACCTTCGTGAACTTCAAAGGCTCCTCGCTGAGTTCCTCGGCGATGAACTGTTCGGTAGGATTGCCTTCGACGATATTGATGAGCTCTTGATAGCCTTCGCCGAGAGAATACAGGATGAACGCGTTGTTCTGGTGGTTGACGAGTTCCCACTGCTGATAGAGCGCTACCGACCGATCCTTTCGCTCCTCCAAAAGGCCTGGGATTTGAAACTCTCAAAGAGCAGGATAATGTTAATCCTCTGCGGTTCGAGCGTCTCGGCGATGGAGACTGAAGTTTTAAGTTATAAGAGCCCCCTCTATGGAAGAAGAAGCGGCCAATGGCGCTTGACCGAGATCCCCTTCTTCCACATCGGCGAGTTCCTTCCCGGTTACCCGGTCGAGGACCTCGTGAAGGTCTGGGGCGTCACCGGCGGGATTCCGGCCTATCTGCTCCAGTTCAGCCCGGAAAAAAGCTTTGACGAAAACGTCGTTGATAGCGTTCTCTCAAAGGGTGCCTTTCTCTACGAGGAGGCCGAGATACTACTGCGGGAAGAGCTCAGGGAGCCGGCCAACTACTTCGCGATACTTGAGGCAATAGCAAGCGGGAGGAGCAGGTTTGGAGAGATTGTGAACTCAACGGGCCTCGACAAGAGCCTTGTGTCGAAATACCTCAGCGTTCTCCAGAGGCTCGGAATAGTCAGGCGTGAGGTCCCTGTTACAGCGACGGCCAAAGAGGCCAGCAAGAGGGGGCTTTACTTCATAGACGACAACTACTTCGCCTTCTGGTTCCGCTACGTTCTCCCAAACAGGAGTTACCTCGAGGCTGGGCTGGCCGAGGAAGTGTGGGGGCGCTCGCGGGAGGACTTTAAGGCTTATATGGGCCGAGTCTTCGAGAGGCTCGTAGGTAGTCCCGAGGTTTTCATCGAACTCACGGGTTTCCGCTTCACCAAGCTCGGCAGATGGTGGAAAAAAGGCGAGGAGATTGATTTGGTAGCTTTAAACGAGCGGGAAAAACGAGCGCTCTTCGTTGAGGTTAAGTGGAAAGAACTGAGTGAGAGGGAAGCGCGGGGAATTCTTAAGGACTTAGATAGGAAAGCCGAACTCGTTGGGCTTGATGGCTGGGAGATGAGCTATGGGCTGGTGGCTAAGGGTGTTGAAGGGAAGGAAGAGCTGAAAAAAGACTACCTCGTCTGGGACTTGGAGGACTTCGAAAGGCTTATCTCCCATAAAAGCGAAGTTTGAGGGGTGTGTCAGATGGTGCTCACGCGGAAGAGAACCGGGATAGTAGAGATTGAAGAAAAAAAGAGATTCAGGACGGTAAAGAGAAGGGAACAGGTAGATGTATACACTGCACCGTCAGGAAAAAATGAGGCAGTCTTTGCCAAAATTGCCCAGATCGCCGCGGGCTTACCCGACCCACACCCAACACACACTGGGCAAAAGGTGGTGTCCGCTTTATATCAGAAAGAGAAATGCCCACAGAGGTCGGATATGATTTTCTCATAGGCCTGCTCACTGGGTTGGCAAGAGATGGTATCGGCGGTGCGCACACAAACCATGTAATGTCCCGTTTTCACAGCATACTTAAAGAAATCGGTGAAGAAGTTGGAGAAATTCGCGGTTTAGATGAAATAAGACCTTTAGAAGACGTAACATACCGAGGAAGAGGTAAAGGTATAATAGTGCCAAGATTCAAGGAATTCTTGCAGAAGCACAGAGAGAAAGTAATCGAAGAGATGACAGATGCCATTTACACAGCGTACAAAATGAGGGGAAAGATTATAGACAAGGAGAAAATTAGAAAGGCTGTTGAGAATGCTATTGAGATTTCAGACAAACTTGCGCACAACATATTTGACAACCGAGCAGATCCATACTGGATAGCCGTTAATCACTACAAAAACCTGTATGATCGACCGCCGGCAGTTCAGCTGACTGGGGTGTTTGACGGGCTTCTCCGAGTACCGCGGGAGAAAGTGCTTGAAACAATAGGAGATCACATAATCGAACTGAAGAAGGCACTCCCGAATGTCGTGAAACCAGAGGAAGTGTATGGCGATCTATGGTACGAATTCCTCAAGAAGAAGGGGATCGACGCACGGGCTTTTGAAGCCCGAAAATCAGAAAACCCAGCCCCTGCCAAGAAGCTTCGGCGGCCATCTTCCGAGCTCATCGCCATAGCAAAGGCCCTCGAATACGCGGGGTTCTCGGGCGAGGCGATGAAGCGAGCGGAGGAGGACTTATTCAACCGGCTCGACGAGCTCCTCGAAAACATCGAGGAGAACGCGCTTGAGATAGCCTACACGGTCAAGCTCCTCAGGCTGGTTCAGCGGGGTGACGTGAAGGGGATAAGAGAATTCACTAAGTGAGATTGTAAAGGAACCCCGGAACCTCCGGGCCCTTCAGGACTCTAACGTCCCTCGGGTACCTCCCCCTTCTCTCCCCCGATTTCACCTCGACCTTCAGGGTTCCCGCTATCGCATCGACCTCGTAGGAGTTCCTGTAATAGTAAACCTCCCCGAACTTCCGGTGGAGATGCTCCTGAACAAGCCACTCGTAGAGAACCGCTTTATCAACCCTCCTTCTCGTCCATAGCTCCATGGCCCTCACGATGAGCGGGTCGCGGAGGATCAGCTTCCTCTCCTTCCGAGGGTAAACCTTCCCATCGCCGCCGAGGTAGAGAACCTGCAGGAGGACGTGGAAGGCCTCGAAGAGCTCAACGTAATCCCTCGCGGTGTGGGGGGAGATTCCAACTACCTTTGCTATCGCGTTGAAGGATGTAGGTGAGGGAGCCTTATCGAGTATCGCGCCCATAACGTCCCTCGCAAGGTCTGTTGAGCGGTCTAAAGCTTTCAAGTCGGTCTTCAGGAAGCCCACGAGCTCTTCGACCTTCAGCGTTCCGTTTAGGTATGCCAGGTATCCGCCCGTTTCGAGGTAGTTCTCAAAGACCTCCTCTCCCTTTGAGGAGAAGAACTCATTGTAGAAAAGGTTGTAGTAGTCGTGAAAGCTCAGCGGCATGACCTCAATCGTTTTTCCGTTCCCCCTTCTGCCGCCGAAGGTCTCAAAATGCCTGCCTACCGTCAGGGAAATCGAGCCGGTCACCGTAACGACGTCTTTACTCAACTCGCCTCTGTCTATGAGGAACTTCAGGGCACGCCACCAGTCATCCACGAGGCTGACCTCGTCGAGGAATATAAAGGCCGTTTTAACGCTTTTTCGTCTCTTCAGCCTTAGGTAGTCGTTTAGAACCTCTAAAAGCTCTTTATAGTCCTCAAGCACGTCACAGCTGAAATAAAAAATTGCGTAAGGAGTGTGGACTTTCTTGAGGAGCTCTTTAATGAGAAGCTTTATTCCGGTGGTTTTCCCAACCCTTCTCGGGCCGACAACGAAGTTAAGCGAAAAAGGCTCCAATGAGAGCCCGTCGAGCCATTTCGGCCTGATTCTGTAGGTGAGCTTTTCAAAAAGCCCCCAGTC
>JAGHBN010000140.1 GCA_021160985.1 Thermococcus sp. | reverse complement strand
GGACGAGGGCTCGGGAAGAAGACCCGTTTGATGGGGCGGGGATGTAAGCGGGAAGGGAAACCGACCCGTTCAGTCTGCCGCTCCCAACAGCCCGAGGTTTCTGCCTCTGAAAGGGGGGCTGGGCATTTGATAGGTCAATCGGCCTGTGCACGGTTCTCGAGCCCTTAAATCTCGTTTCTGTCTGATTGATTGCATCGTAGTGTTAAACTTCCAGTCATGATGCTTTTCCGCAATCGTTAAAACCCGTTAGCGGAGCTTTTCTCGGTGATGAAATGAAGCTGTTGGTCCTTGATCTCGATGGCACCCTCTGGGATCATGAGGACGCGTCCCGGCTTACGCTGCCTTATGAGTTCCATGGTGATTACCTGGTTGATTCTACCGGGCAGGTACTCCATATCTTCCCGGGCGTCAGGGAGTTCCTCAAATGGGCTGGTGGCAGGTTCGTTCTGAGCATAGCGAGCTGGAACGTCGAGGAAAGAGTCAGGCCGATCCTGGAGGGATTTGACCTCTGGCACTACGTCAGGTTTCCGAAGATAGAGAATCACCCCAACAAGGCAGACATGATTAGGAGGACGGTGAAAGAACTCGAATCGGCCGGTTATTGTGTTGATGGGATCATCTACGTGGATGACAGGACTCTCCACGTCGATGACGTTAAGAGGGCTCTCCCGGAAACCAGATTCATCCACATGTGGGTCGATGCAAAAAGCTTTGAAGAGCTGAGGGAACTCCTTGAAAGAGTGGGGTGATAGCATGGAGCTGCTGATAGTTAAGGACAGGCGTATTGACTACGACGGCTCGGCCATTGGTAGCCACTGGGCATACAGGAACTTCGGTCTGCTCGGTAACTCGCTCGTGGTTTTCCGCGGGAAGTGCGACGTCAAAGTGGAAGAGATGATCGACATCGAAGACCTGCGGCAGAACAAAGAGATAAAGAGCGACGACATGGTTCACTACATCATAGAGGTCTTCGACCTCGTAAACACTCTCTTCGCCTCAACGCTCCAGAAGCTCTTCATGGCGAGGCTCTGTGAGGTTCTCGGTGAATACGGCATCAAGACCACGAGGAAAGGCGATGACATCTACGTTAACGGCAGGAAGCTCAGCATCTCGATAGCCACGGTTTCACCGGTCAGCATAAAGATACACATCGGAATAAACGTCGAGGCGAAGGGGATTCCCGAGGGCGTGGATGCAATAGGCCTCAGGGAACTCGGCATTACCGACATCGAGGAATTCATGGAAAACACCGGGAATGCCCTCGTCCAGGAGTTCAAAAAAGTGAAGAAGGACAGCCTGAAGGTCAGGTGGGCTCAGTAGAGGGGGAACAGCAGACTACCAACGAGGGGTACCGCCAAGTTGTCATCGACCCATGGCTGGTACTCCGCGAGCATCAGCACCACTGCCCAGACCACTTTTCTTATTGCATCGCCATTGAGGAAAACGAACGCTATTACCAAGGCCGTTGCCAGGTACGCCAGGCTTCCAGTCCAGTGCTTCTTGAGCTTCACGTGGAAGCCGTTTCTCCAGAAATAAAAGTGTCTTACAACGCCCGTAACGCCGTCGCTGATCGCCATCACGAGCAAAAGTGCGGTTGCATACTCCCTGGGCAGGAAAAAGACGATGGCCGAAGCGGAGAATGCGAAGAAAACTTCTCCGTAGTTGTGATTAAGTTGGTACCATCCCAGCTCCGAGTGCTTCAGATGTGTTGCCAGCTGGGCAATCCCAAAGAGGGCAGCCGCTGGACTGAAGATTTCCCTTGGGATTATCCCGTAGTAGAACATCAGGGCCGCGGGCACGATGCTGAAGTGTATGAGCTTCCGGTTTATCCAGGCCCACTCGGGCCCGAGCTTCTTGGTTAGAAAGATTGTGATTATGATGCATGAAGCCGCCACTGCAACTCCTACTGCAGTTTCAATCATTTTAATTTCACCGAAAAAGAAATGGGTTTGTGACTAAAATACTTTCCGTTTCTCAGCCGAATGTCCCCCGCACCTTTTTGAGTGCATTCACAAAATCGGCTGCGTGGACCACCACATACCAATCGTTGGTCTTTGTGAGTTCCCCTCTTGACTTCCCGCTCAGCTCGCCATAGAGCCCCTGGATTTTAACCCTTGGTGCGCTGGTTGAGAGCTTGAGCTTTATCTCAACCGGCCTTCCGTTCTCCCAGACTATGCCGACCTTGAGGCCCGCTTTGGTCTCCTTCCTCTTTCTCAGGCCGAGCTTTAGATAGCGGAGCCTTTCCTCGGGAACTTCGTTCTCTTCGGCCTTCTCCCTCAGATATTCCTCCGCCAGGGTCAACCCATGAAGCCCGAGGGAATACCCAAAAACCGGAATCCCGAGGTCTGTTCTGCTCCTCCCTTTGTAGGCGTAGACCTCTATCCTCCCCCCTGAGCCTCGGGAAGCTGTGTAGAGCCCGTTTGCATTATTGTCCCCGAAATCATGCAGGAAATCCACCAGTTCATCGTACGCCGAGAAGGGCAGTGAAAAGCTTGCCCAAGTGCTCCACATTCTGGGCGGGACTGAGAGGAAGCCCAGCTCTTCGAGGTGGTATTCTGCTGGCTTTGGCCTGAGCACCAGAAAGCCCTTTTCGGTGGGCTCTACCCCGAGGAACGTTTTTTCACCGGGCAGCACGGCAAATTTGTTGTCTCCTTCAAATTCTCTGGCCTTCAGGAGACGGCTCCGCCTTATGCGCCTCTCTTCCCGCGAGCCCACCACCACGGGAATCGGGGTTTTTCTCCCGCTCTCTTTGTCGTAGGGCACCTTAAATCTACCTTGAGTAGCTCTTCCTGAATCTCAAGCGAGGCTGGGAAAAACACCTGCATCCCCATCATCTCTATCTCCATGGGAACCACCGCATTGTTTTTCTTGGTAGTCTTTACCACTGATATTTATAAGAGTTTCCATTTTGGAGTTGTTCTTCATGCCAAGCTTAAGCTTAAAAGCCCCCCTGCAAACCTAAGCGCGGTGGTGAGGATGGTTCATTGGGCAGACTACATGGCTGAGAAGATTATCCGGGAGCGTGGCGACAAGGAGGAGTACGTCGTCGAGAGCGGGATAACCCCGAGCGGTTACGTTCACATTGGGAACTTCAGGGAGTTTTTCACGGCCTACATAGTGGGCCACGCCCTGAGGGACAGGGGAAAGAGGGTCAGACACATCCACATGTGGGACGACTACGACCGCTTTAGAAAGGTTCCAAAGAACGTCCCCCAGGAATGGAAGGAGCACCTCACCAAGCCCGTCCGCGAGGTTCCTGACCCGTGGGGCTGTCATGACAGCTACGCGGAGCACTTTATGGAGCTCTTTGAGAGCGAGGTTGAGAGGCTCGGCATCGAGGTGGACTTCCTTCACGCCTATGAACTGTACAAGTCGGGCGAGTACGCTGAGGAGATAAGGACCGCCTTGGCCAAGCGCGATGAGATTAAGGCCATACTCGACAAGTACCGCGAGAGGGCCAAGCAGCCGCCCCTTGAGGACGACTGGCAGCCGGCAATGGTCTACTGTCCGAAGTGTAGAAAAGAAGCGAAGTTCGTTTCCTGGGACGGCGAGTGGAAGGTGGCCTACAGGTGCCCCCACTGCGGTAGCGAGGGTGAGACCGACATCCGAGAAGGCAACGTGAAGCTCCGCTGGCGCGTTGACTGGCCGATGCGCTGGGCCCACTTCAAGGTGGACTTCGAGCCGGCTGGAAAGGACCATCTTGCCGCAGGCGGCTCATACGATACCGGCAGGGAGATAGTGGAGAAGGTCTTCGGCTGGAAGGCTCCGATAGACCTCATGTACGAGTTCGTTGGAATCAAGGGCCAGAAGGGCAAGATGAGCGGCAGCAAGGGCAACGTTATACTCCTCAGTGACCTCTACGAGGTTCTCGAACCGGGAATAATCCGCTTCATCTATGCCAAGGCGAGGCCCAACAAGGAGCTCAAGATTGACCTCGGGCTCGGCCTGCTCAACCTCTACGACGAGTTCGATAAGGTGGAGCGCATCTACTTCGGTCTTGAGCACGCCAAGAACCCCGAGGAGGAAGAGGAGCTCAAGAGAACCTACGAGCTTTCGATGCCGAAAGTGCCGGAGAGGCTCACCGCGCAGGCACCCTTCCGCTTCCTGGTAACGCTCGTCCAGATGCCGCACCTCGACGAGGAGGGCATAATCCGCGTGCTGCAGGAGCAGGGACACGTACCGAAGGAGCTGGACGAGGAGGACATCGAAAGGATAAGGCTCCGCATAAGCCTGGCCAGAAACTGGGTCGAGAAGTACGCGCCGGACAACGTCAAGTTCAGCATTCTCGAGGAGCCGCCGAAGATCGAGCTCAAGCCCGGGATAAGGGAGGCTATTGAAGAAGTGGCCGGCTGGCTTGAAGCCAACGAAAAGTTCACCGTCGACGAGCTCAACAACGTTATTTTCGACGCGGCCAAGAAGCGGAACATTCCGAGCAAGGAGTGGTTCAAGATCCTCTACAACCTCTTCATCGGCAGGGACAGGGGCCCGAGGCTGGCGCCGTTCCTTGCCTCAATGGACAGGGAGTTCGTGGTCAGGCGCCTCCGCATGGAGGCCTGAGCCGGTTTTTCAACTTTTCTGCCATTTTCTTTGTAGGATTTTCGGATCCCTTCAAAGCCTATCGAATTTTCTTGACAACAGGTTTTTTATTTCTCCTCGTCAAGGTATGCAGGGTGGTATCGATGGAGTTCAACCTCATAATCACTGGTGTTGGCGGCCAGGGCGGTCTGACCCTTTCGCGTATAGTTGGAAACGCCGCGATGAGCGAGGGCTACAACGTTAGAATCGGCGAAACCCTTGGAATGAGCCAGCGCTACGGGAGCGTCCTCAGCTACCTCCGCTTTGGCGAGGAGGTTTACTCCCCCCTCATCGAGGAAGGGGAAGCCAACCTCATGCTCGCCCTTGAGCCTGCTGAGGCCCTGAGGAATGCCCGCTTCCTCGGGAAGGGCAGCGCGGCAGTGATAAACGCCTACCCCATCCACACGGCAACGACCCTCGTGGGGAAGGAGAAGTACCCGGATCTTGAGGAGATCAGGAACGCGCTCGGCAGGATATGCCCCGTGCACATGATGAACTTCCAGGAGGAGGCCGACAGGATAAACCCCAGAACCCTGGGCGTCCTCATGCTCGGCTACGCCTACGGCAAGGGGCTGATTCCCCTCAGGAAAGAATCCCTGCTTGAGGGGATAAGGCTCACCCTTAAAGAGAAGCTCTGGGAGCTCAACTTCAAGGCCCTTGAGCGGGGAATTGAGCTAGCTAAGGACTGACTTTTCTTTTTTTCACTTGTTGTGTTTTATGAAGAAGGCGTAGAATATCACCGTCGCGATAATGTAGAGGAATGCGGTCGCGTAGAACGGGTAGCTGAGGGATATGCCGAACAGCAGGCCGCCGACGTAGTTTCCACTGCCGCGCATGAAAGTCGAGAAAGCCCTCCTTATCCCGGCAGCGGTGGCTTTCTCCTCGGTCGAGAAGAAGCCCATCATAAAGGAGTCGTTTATGGGCCAGACTATGTTCATGAGGATTGAGCGGAGTATGTAGAGCGCCGCCGCCAGCAGGAACGTCTCTATTGATGGAAACACCGCAAATAGAAAGGCCGCTGTGCTCTGGAAGGACGTTATCACTTTAACCGGCCCGATTTTCTGAACAAGCTTTGGAAGGCCGAAGGAGCCGAGCCCCATCGCGAGCTGCTGGAAGAAGAAGATCCCGCTTATCGCCCCGAGCGTCTGTCCGAACCTGAGCTTGAAGTAGAGGCTCATGTATGGTATCGTTATTCCGGCCCCAAACCCTATCAGCGCGCTCGGGAGAGAGAACTTGAGTATCTTGACGACCAGCTCGCGGTTCCAGTTTATCTTGGGGCTCTTCACGGGGACGTCGTGTATCGCCAACAGCGCCGGAATCACCAGGGCGAACTGGATGAGGGCCAGAGAGATGACAATTCTGTAGGCTAACCTCTCGGTAATCCCAAGGCCCATGAGGAAGTCCGGGGCAAAGCCCGCTATGAGGACTCCCAGTGCGTTGAATATAGTTCCCAGCCCGAAGCTTATCGAGAACGCATGGTGTCTCTGCTCCTCCCCCACTTCTTCGCTGAGGAGCGCCGAGAAATTCGGCTGTCTGAGCCCCATATTTGCACCTACCAGGAAGAAGCCCAGGGCAAGCACGTAGTCGTTTATGGCAATCACCTGCAGAATTCTTCCGGTGAGCCCGAGAATTGCTGAGAAAATGAGGGTTTTCCTGTAACCCAGTCTCAGTGAGAGCTGGCCCGCTATCAGGAAGAACAGCCCCCCTGTAAACGTCTGTATCGAGAAGAAGGTTCCCATCGCCCCCATGTCATAGCCTAAAACTGCCAGGTAGAACGGCATGATGAATATAGAGAACTGGAGGAACAGCTGGCCCGCTGCATTTGCGGCTATGAGTATCTTTGCGTCCCTGCTGTACCCCGAAAACATGAGGAAATGTCCCTCATAGCGTTTATAAGTTTATCGAAGTGAAGCCTTTAACTGCATACCACTATATATCGTTGGTGTCAGCTATGGAGTTCAGGAAGATACAGTTCACCGGCAGGAGCTCATACATAGTTTCCCTCCCGAAAAAATGGGTTATGGAACAGGGTCTGAAACAGGGCGACGTCGTTCCCCTATCAATAAACCCTGACGGAAGCATAACCATTTATCCGAGGGAGCCCAAAGAGGTAAGCGAGAAGAAGGTTCTGAAGATATCGAGGGAGTATTCGCCGGATATGACCGTCAGGCTTGTTATCTCTGCCTACATTCAGGGCTACGATATTCTTGTGATAGAATTCGCCGAGGAGATGCCTGTATACAAGGTCAGGATAAGGAAGATACTCCAGAGCCTTCCAGGCGTTGAGATAATCCTTGATGAGTCCCACAGGATGGTGGCCAAGAGCCTTCTCGACGAGTCCGAGATAAACCTCGCGGAGCTCCTCAGCAGGATTCGGTCCCTTGTTATTTCAATGCTGGGCGATCTGGAGCTCCTTATAAGCTCCGGGGACGACGAGGAGATACTTCGGGATATAAACGACCTTGAAAACGAGCTCGACAGGTTCTACTTCCTCATAATCCGGGCCGTAAACAGGCTGCTGACGAAGCGGGGTGTCACTGAGGAAAGCGGCATAATAAGGCGTTCCTTTGACCTTATCGGGATTCTCTTCATTGTTAGGAACATAGAACGCATCGGGGACCACATAATGAGGATAGCCGAGAACCCGGATTCCATAGACGTCGCCTATTTGAGGGAGAAGTTCAACGAGATGATTGAGCAGATAGAGGAGAGGAACCTCGGCCGCATCGATCACCTGATGCTTGAGCTGAAGGGGAAGATCAAGTCCATAGACTACAGGCAGTCCATAGCCATGGAGAGCTACCGCAGAATCCTGGAGTACCTCGAGAACATCGGGGAGACGATCATCAACATGAGTCTGAGCTGATAGGCCTCTTTTCGTTTCCACAACCCTTTTAACCCTTCGAGGGAACTTTCCCCGGTGGTTCTCATGGTCGCGATAATAGTCCACGGCGGTGCCGGCACGATAAGAAAAGAGGAGCGCATTCCAAAGGTCATTGAGGGCGTTAGGGAGGCTGTTCTGGCGGGCTGGCGCGAGCTCAAGAGGGGTTCCGCACTGGACGCCGTCGAGGAGGCCGTCAAGGCCCTTGAAGACAACCCGCTCTTCAACGCCGGCACCGGGAGCGTTTTAACCCTCGACGGAAAGGTCGAGATGGACGCGGCGATAATGCGCGGGAAGACGCTGGAAGCGGGGGCAGTTGCCGGCATCTGGGGCGTCAAGAACCCGATAAGCGTCGCGAGGAAGGTCATGGAGAAGACCGACCACGTGCTCCTCATAGGTGAGGGGGCCGTCAAGTTTGCCAGGCTCATGGGCTTCGAGGAGTACGACCCTGTTACCGATGAGAGGCTCAAGCAGTGGGAGGAGCTCAGGAAAAAGCTCATCGAGAAGGGGGAAACGAGGCACTGGAAGAAGCTCAACGAGCTGATCAAAGAATACCCAGAAGTCCTCAGGAGCACGGTCGGGGCGGTTGCCTTCGACGGCGAGGAGGTCGTTGCGGGGACTTCAACCGGCGGTGTCTTCCTCAAGATGTT
>JAGHBN010000122.1 GCA_021160985.1 Thermococcus sp. | reverse complement strand
TGGGCCATCTTCCTCACCTCTCCACCTTAACTGCCGGTCCCATGGTGGTCTTGACGTACACTGACTTCACTTGGTTCTCGCCGCGCTCCAGCTTGTTGATGATGGCGTTGAGAACGGCCTCGGCGTTTTCAGCCAGCTTCTCGTCGTCCATGTCCTCAGTTCCCACCGGAGCGTGAACCACTGGGTTGTTCTTGAGCTGTATCCTGACGGTTCTCTTGAGCCTCTCAACTATCGGCTCAAGGTTGGTCATTGTCGGCGGCACGACCTGCGGCATCTTGTTCCTTGGACCGAGGTACCTACCGAGGTACCTACCGATCTTCGGCATCAATGGAGCCGCCGCAATGAAGAAGTCGTAGCGCTTGGCAAGCTTCCTGGCTTCCCTTGGGTTCTTTGCGAGTTCCTCAAGCTGCTCTCCACTAATCACATCAAGCCCGAGCTTTTTAGCCGCCTCGGCAACGGCACCATCAGCGATGACCGCGATTTTGGGCTCCTTCCCACGACCGTGGGGCAGCACAACCTCAAGCTTAAACCTGTTCTCCGGCTTGCGGAGGTCGATATCCTTGAGGTTGACTGCCATCTCGACGGTCTGTGTGAAGTTGCGCGGCTTAGCCCGGGCCTTCGCCTCCTTCACCGCTTCCACGAGTTTCTGCCTGTCAAAGGCCATTTACAGCCCTCCTCTCATTTTTGATTTAAGCCCCAAAAAGTCAAAGATGCGTAAAAAGAGGGATTTTTAAACTTTTCCCTCACTCCTCAGCTTTTGCAAAAATCTCGTCGTAAACGCCCTCGTCAATTTCCTTCTGAACTTCCCTTGGGTCCTTGCCTTCAACGGTTACTCCCATGCTGAGGGCAGTGCCTATGACTTCCTTCGCTGCAGCCTTGAGGTCAGCTGCGAGCATCTGATCCTTCTTGGCCTTGGCGATCCTAATGACCTGCTCCATGGTAAGGTTTCCGACCGGACTGTGGACGGGCTCGCTGGAACCCTTAGGAATGCCGAGCTCCTTCTTGATCAGCTGGCTGACCGGCGGAATACCGACTTCGATGCGGAATGTCTTCTTCTTCGGGTCCTCAACGATAATCTTGACCGGAACCTGCATTCCCTCGAACTCTTTGGTGGCCTTGTTTATCTCATCGACTACCTGCTTGACGTTGAGTCCGAGCGGACCTATTGCCGGGCCGAGTGGGGGACCCGGGGATGCCTTTCCGCCTTCGACGAGAACTTCAACAACCTGAGCCATTTTTCTCACCTCTCGCTATTGACCGTTCACTCCTTCTGGCGTTTGCTTATAAGTCTAACGTATTCGCCCCTCACCGTAACCGGAATCGGGACGATCGAACCTATGAGCTCGACGACTATCTCATCCTTGCTTTCGTCAACCCTAACTACCTTGGCCTTTTCGCCCTTGAAGGGTCCAGCTATGAGCTCCACGATGTCGCCGGGCTCAAAGCCGCTGACCGCGGGCTTTTCTTCGAGGAAGTGCTCTATCTCTTCGAACTTCACCTCCCCGGGTAGGGTGCCCTTCGCGTGGCGTATGCCCTTGATGGCCTCATCGACGGCACTTTTGTTGGGCGCCTCCACGAAGATGTAGCCCTTGACCTTTGATGGGGCCAGGATGGCATAGACGGGGAGGTTGTAAGTTTTAACCTTGCTGTAGATGAGCTTTGCTGTGGTCTCCTCTTGCCCCACTGTAACCCTCACTGTATATATCCTGCCCTCGCTCATTCTCATCACCTAAAAACTTTCAAGAACCTGTTATAAAGTAGCTTATGATCCTGATGACTAGGCCTATGCTCCCGATGAGCAGTATCCCCACCCCAGTTACCTTGGCCGCCATCTTGAACTCCTTCATCCCCGGCTTCTTTGTCACCATCAAGACCCTGCGGGACTCGGCCAAGAAGTTCTTCACTCTTTCTGTAACGCTTGCCAACTCCTTCACCCCGATGAAATTTTAAAATGAAAGGGTCATCAAAGCTCCTCAAGGTCGAGTTTAATAACCTTTCTCTCCTGCTCCTCACCGTAGTAAGATGGCTCCTCTTCGGCAACAGCGTATGGTGAGCTGACCCCGGTAACGACGATCATTATCCTTATCATCTTGCCGAGCTCCTCGTCAAGCTGGATACCCCAGATGACCTGCGCCTCCGGGTCGAGCTTGCTCGTGACGAGTTCAATAACCTGCTGGGCCTCCTCAAGCTTGACGTCGCTTCCGCTGATGCTTATGAGAGCACCCTTGGCACCGCTTATGTCGACATCGAGGAGCGGGCTGTTCAGGGCCTGCTGGGCAGCCTCAAGGGCCCTCTTCTCGCTGTCGCTCTCGCCGATCCCGATCATTGCAACGCCGCCGTCCTTCATGACCGCGCGGACATCGTTGAAGTCGAGGTTGACAAGTCCGGGCTTGGTAATGAGCTCGGTTATGCCCTTGACGGCCTGGACGAGTATCTCGTCTGCGACCTTAAAGGCCATGTGGATCGGCAGGTTCGGAGCAACTTCCATGAGCTTATCGTTCGGGATGACTATGACGGTGTCGCTGTTCTTCCTAAGCCTCTCAAGACCGTATTCAGCGTTCTTAATGCGCCTTATACCCTCAACTGTGAAGGGAAGGGTTACCACCGAAACCGTGAGGGCCCCCATCTTCTTGGCTATTTCGGCGACAACCGGGGCGGCACCAGTTCCAGTACCACCACCGAGACCGCAGGTTATGAAGACCATGTCCGCACCCTCGAGGACGTCCCTGATGTCCCTTTCGCTCTCCTTGGCAGCCTCTTCACCCATCTTGGGGTTGTTTCCAGCACCCAAGCCCCTGGTAAGTTCCTTTCCGATGAGTATCTTCCTGTGAGCGCGAACCTTTAGAAGGTCTTGAGCGTCGGTGTTAATAGCGATGACCTTCGCACCCTGAATCCCTACCTGCATCATCCTGTTAATGGTGTTACAGCCGGCACCGCCAACACCAACAACATAAATCTTGGCCTGTATCTGCTCAAGGATCCTTTTGAGTTCTTCATCGATGTCACTCTCTGGGACCTGAGCCTGGGGAGCCTTGTTAAAATCTGCAGAGGTTCTTTCAATGGCGTCTTCAATCAGCTTCAGCATCTTTTCACCCTCCATCCCCTAATTCAAGGTACCTATTCCACTTTGTAGGCAGGAAGTATATAAATTTAGCTAAAGCCGAAGCTAATTCTAAACTCCGAACTATCATCTTTAAAGATTTCGATTTTCAGTCCCTTCTGAACTCCAGTCTCAGCTCCTCTGCTAGCTCTCTGGCAAGCTGCCTCGTCTCGCCCTTGCTCCCCTTCCAGTCAACGTATATGATGTCCACCTTACCATTCGTTCTCTCGATCGCCTGAAGGAGCAGCTCCTTCTTCAACGGGTGGGCGTACTTCGGAGCTATGTGGGTGAATGCCAGGTCCGTTTCAAGGGCCCTCTTGGTCTGCTTGGGAGCGTAGTGGCCCCCACCTATTCCGAGCGCGACCGGGAAGTCGGCCTTTTCGTAGTTATTTAAGACGTGGATTATCGTCTCCGAGATTATTTCACCTGCCCTGTCGACTACCCATTCCTCCTCGCTGGAACCTATCTCAATAAAGAAGCTCGGAACGTTGAGCTCGCTCGGACCGTGGTGCGTCGCCTCGTAACACACCGTCCAGCCGAGGTCGTTTAGCTCGTTCATCTTGAGGAGGGCGAGTTTCATTGCCCTTGGCTCCGCAACTGCGAGGTGTTCGTCGCTTCCGCCGTACATCGCCTTTCCCCAGTTTCCGGTAACGTGGACGGTGAGCGCCGGAAGTTTCTGCTTGCTCGAGTGCCTTGAGGCAAAGGCTATGATTTCAGGCACGAAACCCAGCTGCTCTTCAATGGCCCTGTCGAGACCGTCGTAGTATATCATTTCCCTGTTGGTGGTCAGTATCCTCATGTCTCCCCTGCTGTAAACCGGATTTCCGTCAAAGGTCTCTCCAATCTCCCTGAATCCAAAACCCTCGATTAGTTTCTCCTTTATGTTCATAGACGCCAGGTCGACTTTGGTAGTCATGATGACTTTCATTTCTTCCACCAGAGAGGACTCAAAACCCGCGATTATAACGCTTTTGGCGGTCCGAGAAAACCCCGCCTCCCCCCGCCTCTACAGCAGAAAACTTCAGGTATCTACCGAGGCATTTGTTAGAAGTATATCAAAAAGTAGTGAAGTAAAATCAGTAGAGCATGACCTCGAAGCCAAGCTCACTGAGCAGATCCGCCAGCTCCTCGCTGTCCACGTAGACCAGCAAGTGGTGATTTCCGAGGGTGCCATCGATGAAGTCCACTGCGTCCTCTATGCGGAGCTTCACTTGGGTTCTGCACCTGGAGTCGCTGTGCTCCTGGCCGATGACTTCAACGCCGGCAACTACGGCCTTCCTTCCACGTATCTTCATGAGGCTAGCCTTTCCTTTGGGCAGCTGAACGTCAACGCCGACTCCCATGCCGCTCTCAAAGTGCGACCTGATTATGTACTCCCCGATGAGGGGTGCCGTACAGTGTGCCAGGAGTATGTAATCATCTCCATAGTCGGCTATGTTCCCCATAAAGGCTGGCTTTTCAAAGAACCTTCTGGCCAGCAGCATTCCGAGGAGTGCGTTGAGCTCACCCTCACACGCTGCCGGGATTCCCTCCGCGTTGAACATGGCCAGCGCAAGGCAGGGCGTGGCCTTCAGCTTCATCACGAGGTCAAAGCATCCTATGGTGAAGCCATCGAGCCTGTAGTCCTCCAGTATGCGTTTTATGGCCACGTATATCCTACCGGCTTTTATGAGATCGTCCTTCTGTGGCTCCTTTATCTCCGAGGCCTTCTCAACTATGCTCTCCACGGCACTCCAGCCCTCTTCATCGCTAACTTGGCAGTAGTACTCGTAGAACTTCTTGAGGCTGATGTGGGTGTAGGGAAGCTCAAAGCGCTCGTTAACTAGCCAGGCAGAAATTCTGCCTATGAGCCCAAAGCGCGCCTTTAGAAACCTATCGAGCTCCTCCTTCATATCGTCATAACCAAGGAGGGCTGCTTTCAGCCCATTCTCATCTTTCACAAGCGTCGACGGAATGAGCCTCTCCCTGAAGTACTCCCTCAGCTCTATACCCGCCGCCAGGGAATTGTTGTACGGATCGCCGTAAACGACCGTCGGTCTCCGATAGACCGCAAACTCCTTCAGTACCATCTCTGTCCCGCCCGTCAGAGGATAAATGACCAGAGCATCCACCTTGTTAAAATCAAGGCTCTCTTTTGCCTCTTTAAATTCCTCCCTTTTAGAGAGTATGAAACCGCCCACCACCTCAAATTCCCGGGCAAGTTTCGTCAAAAAGTCCGAGACCTTCTTCTCGAAGGCTTTAGGGCTTGCAAGTTCGCTGACTCCAAAAACTACTCCAACTTTCATAATTCCACCCAATCCTTTTAACCCCCTGCGCTTAAATAACCTTGTGGTCGGGATGAAGTTCGTGCTCGATACGAGTATCTTCGTGAACCCGGAGATACGGGACAAGTTTGGAGAAAGCCCAACAGAAGCTATGGAGACATTCCTAGGGTACGCGGAAAAGCTCTTCGGACAGGTTGAGTTCTATATGCCCCCTGGAATATACCGGGAGGTTCTTCACTTCGTGGACGATGAAGTGGTACCCAAACTCGAACTTTACATCATAAAGAAGCCTCCAAACGTCCACGACTTGAAAATCCCGGCCTTCGTAGTTTACGAGCTCATCGATGACATCCGCAGGAGGATAGACAAAGGGCTTAGGGTGGCAGAAAAGGCCGTAAGGGAGAGCGTGATCGAAACGGACAACGTCGACAAGATTATTCAGAAGCTCAGGCGAAACTACCGTAAGGCCCTGCGGGAAGGAATAGTGGACAGCAAGGAGGACTTCGAGCTAATTCTCCTCGCCAAGGAGCTCGATGCAACGATAGTATCGGCGGACATCGGGATACTCACGTGGGCCCAGAAAATGGGCATTAAGTGGATAGATGCGGCAACCTTCAAAGCAGTTCTGGAAGGTCTCGTGGAAAAAGTTGGGGAGAAAAATTTATAAACGCTGATCTGCATGCTATCATCGACGCCCCGGTGGCTCAGCCTGGTGGAGCGGCCGCTTGGTAAGCGGCAGGTCGCGGGTTCAAACCCCGCCCGGGGCTCCACAACACCTTTTTGCTTCTAAGAGCTTTGAAAGGATTCTACCGGGCGTTTTGATGCGTTTCGTGAGAAAAGTGTCCGAAATGATTTTTGAAAGTTGAACACCGAATGGCGTTGAGCTGTTTTTGAACCCTCAACCCCTTTGCCCTGCCTTCGCAAATGGATGGAAAGGGAACAAACCATAAATACCACCCGGGCTACTTACTTTTGATGAGTGCTCCAGTCTTCAACTCAAAGCTCTGTGCAGTCTGCAAGGGCAGAAAACTCCTCTGCGGCAGGCCCACCTGCCCGATTCTTGAGAGGTTCAGGGTAGCCCGGAGTGTGGAGCAGAAACTAAACAAGCGCCACCTGTTCGGTTCTTCACCCCCAAGCATCTTCGTCGGCGAGTACGGCTACCCCAAAGTCCGCATAGGCCCCCTCGTCCCCCCTATTGAGGGCAACACCAGCCACCTCGACAGCCCCATGAAGTGGGAGGACAAAACGATAAAGGACATCCTCTACTACCGCTCCCTGCTGGTCATGGGCGAGACAAAAGCGGATGTCCACGTGAGGAGGAGCGGAAGGATTCTGAGCGAGGTTCAGGAGCTTGCCATGTCGATAAAGCCCGTTGACAGCGAGATTCTCCTCAAGAGAAAGCCCGTTCTCAAAGTCCTGCCGAGCGAGTTTGCCCCCCCGATAGGGCCTAAGGCGGAGCTTCTCGACTTCGACCTGACCGAGAACCCCCACATACCAAGGAAAACCGACTACGTTGTGAGCGATGAACTGAAGGCGGAGCAGGCCATAATGCGCCTCTACAACTGGGGCTTTGACGAGTACTACATCATAAGGCTCCTCTCCGCAGGTCTTCTGGGCCTGGACAAGAGGCTCGTCCCAACGAGGTGGAGCATTACAGCCGTTCAGGACACCATTGGAAAG
>JAGHBN010000078.1 GCA_021160985.1 Thermococcus sp. | reverse complement strand
GCCTTCAAGGTGCTGTACGAGATTCAATGAGGTGAAGGTCATGAAGAAGCTCATAATCGAGGAGTTCCTCCCAATTGAGGAGATAAACAAAGAGGCGAAAAAAGAAAAACTTGGGAGGCCAGCGATCTTCGAGATGCACTATTACTGGACAAGGAAACCTCTGATAACGGCGAGAGCGGTTATCATAGGTTCCTTAATCGGCCTTGACGAGATGCCTTGGAAAGTTGACCCCAAAGCGTATGATAAGCTTGATAAGGCCCGCCACGCCAATTTCGTCGAGCTTCTCAAGCTCAATAAAGAGAAGAGGGCCCACAACTACGATCCAGATAGGGGACTCTTCCTAAGGGCGATAGAGAAAACCTGGGGTAAGGTTCCAGAGGTTCTCGACCCTTTCGCTGGAGCAGGTTCGATACCCTTTGAGGTCTTGAGAATAGGGGCAAGCGCGGTTGCCAACGACTACAACCCCGTTGCTTACTTAATCCTCAAGGCCACTTTAGAGTATCCAAAGAAATACGGCTGGAAGCTGTACGACGACGTGAAAAAATATGCCAATCAAATCCTCAACGAGCTGAAAGAAGAACTTGGTCACCTCTATCCGAAGCACGACGGGAAGAATGTCGCGGCATACGTTTACTCCTGGGTCGTCGAGTGCCCATACTGCGGGTTCAAGACCCCACTGGTGGGGAGCTGGCAACTCTCCACTGAGAGAAAAAATGATGAAGGTAAGGTTACACGGGAGGCCCACTACATTGACTACACAATCCAAGGAGACGAAATTAAGTTTGAAATCAAAAAAGGGAAAGCTCCTCATAGTGGGAACGTCTCGAACGGTGTTTTCACGTGCCTGAAGTGCGGTGCTCAGATTTCCGACGATTACGTTGCGGAATACATCAGGAAGCACGAGGAAGAGGTCATGATGGCGGTTGTCCTGCTCGAAAAACGGGGGAAGTCCTACGACGTCCCAAGTGAGGAAGACCTGAAAGCCTTTGAAGAGGCCAAGAAGGAGCTCAAGAGGAACTGGTTGAGGTTTTACAGAGAAGGGCTGATTCCTGACGATGAACTCGCAGATGACAAAAGGCGACTATCCACCAAAAAATATCTCCCTAAATATTACCAGCTCTTCAATCCGCGCCAGCTCCTCCTCATGCTGAAGTACGCCGAGAAGGCCAAGAAAATAGTTGAGGAGATAGCGAAGGAGGACGAAGAATACGCCAAAGCCGTGGGTGTTTACCTCTCATTCATCCTCGCCAAGCATGTAGATTACAACAATAGGGCTACCAGTTGGAATTCAAGTTATGAAAAAATTTCACACATGTTTGCCCAGCGTGGAATTGCCATGATGTGGAACCACCTCGAGGTCAACCCGTTCGTAAAATCATCGGGTGCCCTTCAAGGAATGATTAGAAACGTGCTCAACGGGTTAAAGTATGCGATTGAGAAGCTCTCCGGAACCGAAGGGAAAGTCGAAGTCAACAACGAATCAATCCTGCGCTTTAACCCGGGGAGGAAGTTCAAGGTCATAATAACCGACCCGCCCTACTATGATGACGTCCCGTACGGAGAGGTTAGTGAGGTCTTCTACGTCTGGCACCGGCGCATAGTCGGGTGGCTCTTCGAGAAGGAGAGCAGGCTTTTCAGGAACCGCAAGGTGGAGACCAAAGAGGAAATCGACGTCGGTGGTAACCGGGACAAGGAGCACTTCAACAGGCTTTTTACTGAGGCGTTGAAAAAGCTCCACGAGCTCCTCGACGACGACGGGGTTCTTGTCATGTTCTTTGCTCACAAGAGCTCCAAGGCTTGGCACTTCGTCCTTGAGGCCCTCAGAAAGGCCGGTTTTGTAATTACGGCCACATACCCGATACACACGGAGAGCACTGAGAGTTCCGTTGCAAGGGGTAAGCGCTCCGTCTACCACTCCCTCATCATAGTCGCAAGGAAGAGGAAGGAGGACAAAACCGGGTTCATCGAAGACTTAATGGATGAAATTGAAAGGAGGGTTGAAGAGAAAGCCAGGAAACTCGAAGGTTACGGCCTTAAAGGCTCTGACCTTCTCGTGGCCTCAACTGGTGCCGTCCTCGAAGTGCTGACCCAGTATTCCAACCTGAAAAGCTATTCGGGAAAGGCCTCAACGGCCGACGCGGTTGAACTCGCCATGAAGTTCCTCGCCAGGTACATAGCCAAGAAGGTTACGGGCCTCGACAACGTTGACGAAACCACGACGTTCTACCTCTACCTCCGCCTGAACGGTATGGATGAAGTCGATTACAGCACGGCCAACCAGCTCATGAAGAGCCTCGGCATTGACGAGAAGCTCTTGGAAAAGAAGAAGCTGATACGCTATTCGAGCGGTGAGAAGGGGGGCAAAAAGGTCATCCTTGAGAACTTCTACCGCGGGGACTCCGACCTTGAGTTCAAGGGAGAGGACCCCCTTGAGGCGACCACGTTAATAGACTACGTTCACAGAGCCATAAGAGCCTTCGTTCGGAACGGCATTAAGGGACTCAAAGACGTTCTCAGTGAAGCACCATATCCCCAGAGTTCGATATGTAAGGTACTTGAGGCGCTGTCCTCCGTAAAATCCGGCTCCAAGAAGCAAGATGATGAAGAAGTCAGGCTGGCACGGACGATTGTGGAGCACATGAAAAACCTTGGCATGTGTATGGGTGGCTCAGTAATCGCTGAAAAGCGGGGTATCGAGAGGTGGGTGAAGTGATTGACTACGTCCGCTTTAGGGTGGGCGTAGATTCCAATTTCATTTTTACCCGCTACCTTTACGACCCCGTTACGGTCCTCGCTACGTCAAAGATTGACCTCTTGCCCTATCAGATTGAGGACTTCCTCACTCTCCTTGACATGGCTGAAACGGGAGAAGTTAGGGTCCTGCTCGCATATGAGACGGGACTCGGTAAGACGATAGTCACTGGTCTCTTCTTGAAGGAAATGCTACTAAGGGACGAGAACCAGCGCGTTCTAATCCTTGTGCCCCCAAACGTTAGACGGCAGTGGAAGCGCGAGTTAAGGGAGAAGTTTAACCT
>JAGHBN010000038.1 GCA_021160985.1 Thermococcus sp. | reverse complement strand
GTCCTTGACGACCTTGATGGCGTCCTCAAGGGCCCTCTCAACCTCGTCGATGACGTGCTCGGTTCCACCGCGGATGAGTATGGTGACGGCCTTCGGGTTCTTGCAGCCCTCGACGAAGATCATGCTCTCGCCGGCGATCTTGCGCTCCTCGACGAGGTCGGCGTGGCCGAGATCCTCTGGGGTTAGGTCCTTAACGTTGGTAACGACCTTGGCGCCGGTGGCTTTGGCGAGCTTCTCCATGTCGCTCTTCTTAACGCGCCTGACGGCCATTATGCCGTGCTTGGCCAGGTAGTGCTGGGCGAGGTCGTCGATACCCTTCTGGACGAAGAGGACGTTCGCGCCGGTGGCGGCAATCTTGTCCACCATCTCCTTGAGCATCTTCTCCTCCTGCTCGAGGAAGCTCATGAGCTGGTCAGGGCTGGTGATGTTTATCTTGGCGTCGGTCTCGGTCTTCTTGACCTCAAGGGCCTCGTTTATGAGGGCGATCTTTGCTCCCTCGACCTTCTTCGGCATCCTCGGGTGGACGCGCTCCTTGTCGATGACGACGCCACGAACGAGCTCGCTTTCCTCGACGCTCTCGCCGGCCTTCTTCTCGATCTTGATGTTGTCAATATCCACGGTGAACTTTCCGTCCTTCTTCTCGGCGACCTGCTTGACTGCCTCAACGGCGAGCCTTGCGAAGAGCTCCTTGTGGCTCTCTGCGTTCTTACCGGTGATTGAAGTCATGGCTATCTTCATGAGGGTCTCCTCGTCGTCCGGGGTGACCTCTATGGCGATGTCCTGAAGTATCTCCTGGGCCTTCTCGGCCGCCATGGTGTAGCCCTTAACGATGATGCTCGGGTGAATGTTCTGGTCGAGGAGCTCCTCAGCCTTCCTGAGAAGCTCGCCAGCGATGACAACGGCGGTAGTGGTACCGTCACCGGCCTCCTTGTCCTGAGTCTTGGCAACCTCAACCATCATCTTGGCGGCCGGGTGCTGAAGGTCTATCCTGTCAAGAATCGTGGCTCCATCGTTGGTGACCACGACGTCACCAAGGCTGTCGACGAGCATTTTATCCATACCCTTCGGACCGAGGGTGGTCCTAACGGTCTCGGCAATTATCCTCGCGGCGAGGATGTTGAGCCTCTGGGCATCCCTACCAACATACCTCTGGGTTCCCTCGGGCAGAATTACAACCGGCTGTCCGCTAAGCTGTGCCATTTGACATTCCTCCTATCAAGTTGCTTTTTGCACAAACGCTTCGTCAGCGTTCTATAAAAGGTTTTTGTTCAGAAATTTCAAAAAATACAGACAAATTTGAACAATAGACAGAAACCGGCTGAAAGTGCGGAGGAAAAGGCTAAAACCTTGATGACCAAGCCCCGCTGGTGAAAGTGATGGAACCCGTAGTGTACCCTCTTGACACGGAGAAAGCGCTGAGCATTTTTGGTACAATAGAGAGATATAACATCGTGAGCGTAGACGTTCAAAACTCCGTTTCCATTCTGGATGATATGCTTGATTCTGACGCCAAAAGGCTCCAATATGCGCGCCGGATTCTAAACAATGGAAACGTTGATAAGGCCTTTCTGGTTGTAAAGGACAACGAGGGAATTCTGGTCATCAAAATGGAAAACATCGTGGAAATAAGGGTCACGGTTAGGGACTACCAGCGGCTGATTGGAGACCTTTCACTGAAGGCGGGGTGAGTTCATGGAGCTGATAAAGCAGGGGGCTGAGGCAAAAATTTACCTGGCGGACTTTGAGGAGTACTTTGGAGTGGATCTCCTTCCAGGCGAGAGAGTGATTGTAAAGCACCGCATCCCAAAGCGCTACAGGATAAAGGAGATAGATGAAAAGCTGAGAAAGGAGAGGACCGTCAGGGAGGCAAGGGTTCTCCACCGCGCCAAGGAGTTCGGCGTGAACTGCCCCTACGTTTACGAGGTCAATCTCAGGGACATGATCATCGTCATGGAATTCATAAAGGGCGAGAGGCTGAAGGAGCTCTTAGAGAAGGTCCAGACGGAGGAGCGCTTGAAACTCTGCCGCGAGGTCGGGAGGCAGATTGGAAGGCTCCACGAAGCGGGCATAGTCCACGGCGACCTGACAACGAGCAACATGATACTCAGGGAGGGAAAGGTCTACCTCATAGACTTCGGCCTGGCAGACTTTGATCCGACACTTGAGGCCCAGGGAGTTGACCTGCACCTGCTCAAGCGCGCTATGGAGAGCACGCACTACACCTGGTTCGAAAAGGGCTTTGAAGCTGTCTTGGAGGGTTACGCCGAGGTCAGGGGCAGGGAAAAGTCAGAAGAAATCAGGGCGAAGATAGAAGAAATCGAGAGCCGCGGCAGATACAGGGAGCGGAGCTGGATTAGGTAGGCTTAGTAAATCAGGCCGAAAAGGAAAAGCGGGATTCTGCCGCTTCCAGTCAGCAGTCCATCCACGGCTATATAATCCGGCCGCTGATATCTTCTTTTCTTCTCTCCACCAACTTCTATTATCCAGTCCCCCACTTTAAAGTCCGCAGTTTTCTCTCCCCGTTTCCCCTTCAGGTAGCACATTTGGGAGACCCACTTAACATGGTTCACAAAGAACTCCTCCCTCAAGGCACCCAAATGAACGTTAAAGCCTTTTCTGGCTATAAATATCGTTCCCGTGTGAGGACGATATGCATGCATTTCGTCACCATACAGGGACAAAGTGGAAATCACTCTTCCCTGAACGCCCTCAACACCCTCTCAAAAATCTCCTTCTCCTTTCCACGTCTCTTCTTTGCAAGGCGCTCGACTATGAGCTCCGGCGTGCTCCTTCCGAGCTTCCCGAAGACCGGTTGCCTGTCAACGATGAGGTTGAGCCCCTCGTCCAGCCCCTTGGCCTCTATCCCATCCACTCTCGCGAAGGGAAGCTCTTCCCTGAGGTCTTCACCCAGGTGGGAGACTATGACGACGTAGAAGCCCTTTTCGTGGGCCACTTTGAGGAGCTCGCCGATTATCTTAACTGCCGCACCGGGCTCGGTGATGGCCTCGAACTCGTCTATGAGAATGAGTTTTCTGCTCTTCCCGCGGAGGGCCCTGACAAACGACCTGAGGGCAGTCTCGAAGGCGCCGGCACCGTAGACGCTCCTCTTCCGCCTGAAGAAGAACAGCTCGTCAAGCGGCTCGACCCAGGCCATCTCAGCCGGGACGGGGAACCCCATGTGGGCAAGGAGGGTTATCTGCGTGATTAGCTCCAGGAGGCTGGTCTTTCCACCGCTGTTGGCACCGGTAAGGATGACCACCCTCTCGTCGCGTACCTTCTCAGCTCCGGGGACGGGGAATTCAGCCGGCTTTTTCCCGACGACATAGCTGACCGGCTGGGGGTTTTCTATGAAGAGATGCTGCCCGTTCACGAACGCTACCCCGCCCTCCCAGAGTTCTGGGAAGGAAAAGCCCTCCATAAGCTCCTTAACTGCCAGCAGAAAGTCAAGCTCCTGGACGCGGCCGAGCTCTTCCCTGAGCCTGGATAGGAGGGGCATGATTCTCTCAAGAACCTCTCTACTCCTGATGTACAGCTCGACCTTGAGCTCCCTTTCAAGCTCGGTACGGAGCATCTCTATTTTCTCCGGCGGGACAGCCACGGGGTAAAGCTCCTCCCTGGAGAAAAGCTCAACGGTGATGCCAAACTTTTTGCTCAGCTCGTTCTCCGTCTTGTTTATCAAGTCCAGAATCTCGCCCTCGACCTCGCCGAAGTGCCTGAATATGGCCTCGTAGTTTCCGGCCTTGAGCTCCCCGAGGAAATCGAGCAGATCCTTCCCGCTCAGCGTCAGGCTGAACTTCTCAAGCTTCTCTGCTATCTCTTCGTTAAGCTTGCACTCTTTCTCAGCAACCAGCTCCTCTAAGCCGTCGAGAAGCTTCCGCTTTTCCATGACTTCCTTCAGACCCTCCAACTTGCGGAGTATCTCCTCGGCGACGCTCCCCTCACCCATCAGTTCGCCGATTCTGGAGAGGGCCTCAAGCGTCTCCCGGTTTTCCCACAGGGGCATGATATATAGCTCCGGGGCTATCTGGGACGGCGTCAGCTCGACCTCAATCCCGTAGCCGACGGTGCTGAGGACGAGGGGATATTCCTCGCTGCCCTCTGGATCCGTCGAGACCTCGCAAAGCCCTAGACTTTGGGCCCTTTCGAGCTCGCTTTCGTCAACTATTAGAATCCTGTCGTGAAGGAAGTCGCGCCTGAACTTTACCGGCCTGACTTTAGGTATCTGCTCCCTCAGCTCAGGCTTAATCCGGGGGAGGTTTTTTCGTAAATACTCCTGCCTGCGGAGAATCTCCTCTCCGTCGGAGGTGGGCTCAAACCTCCTGAGAAGGGCCTCACTGCCAGGGAGGACTAACCGCCTCTTTACTTCCTCCCTGATTGAGCGGTATATCGCTTTAGCCTCGGGGTTAAGCTTGAGCGTCATCGCTAAAAGAATATACAAAGGTCTAAAAAAGTTACCTGAAGCGCAAAGACGGCAAATTTTATAGGTCTATGACGTAATGCACAAACAATAAGTATGGGTGAGATGGATGATATTGGAGAGGCTCCTCAGCCCGAGATACCGCATCAGGGTCTTCAACATGGGCAAGTTCAGGCCAGAGAATATAGTTGAGGGGTTCCGCCGGAGAGGCGCCCACGTCCTGGAACTTCGGGAAGATATCGACACCGAGCTCACCATAGAATCATTTCTGGCCTCGAGCTACGGGGATTACATCTACGTGCTGAAGTTTCCAAAAGGCAGGCTCTTTCTGGCAAGACACACCGAACGGCTCGATGAAAAGAAATGGCCAAGTGCAGAACGCTACATAGCCCGTGACGAAAGCGGACTCAGGCGCTTCCTCCTCAAAGAGGCTTCAAGGAGGTCCCTGCTTCTCATGGAAGCGCCCCTTGTCATCATATGGGGAGCCGTGTGGTGGCTGGTCTGGAAGTACTTTGAGGAGTACCCTCTCGGAACCACCCTGCTGTTCCTTCTTGGTTTCCTCCTCACCGACCTTTCAAAGGTGATGGAGTACTCCATCCTTGGATACTGTAAGGAATGAACTTATCCTTTTTTCACCTTCTCGAGCACGTGAACGTCCTCAATCCTCGTGAAGGGGTACTGCCCGTTCTCGTCCTTCTCGACGGCCTTCACCATGTCCCAAATCGTCAGCAGGGCCACTGTGACTCCGGTCAGCGCCTCCATCTCGACGCCGGTCTTGTAGTGGGCCCGAACCTCGCAGGTGGCCTCTATGTAGTCCTCGCCGAACTCAAATGAGATGTCGACTCCCGTTAGGGGTATCGGGTGGCAAAGGGGTATCAGCTCCGGCGTCTTCTTTACCGCCAGAATTCCCGCAATCTGGGCCGTGGCTATGACGTTGCCTTTCTTGGTCTTCCCCTCTTTGATGAGCTTTATCGTCTCCGGCTTCAGGCTTATCCTGCCCTTTGCAACTGCCTTCCTGTAAACGACGTCCTTGTGGCCGACTTCAACCATCTTG
>JAGHBN010000179.1 GCA_021160985.1 Thermococcus sp. | reverse complement strand
GAGTTTCTCCATGGCGAGGTCTATTCCCTTAAGAAGGGCTATCTTTTCCTTCCAGCTCAGCTCTTCCCACCTTTCCACGTGTCTGCGCGGGACCACCAGGAGGTGCCCCCTGCTCGCGGGATAGGAGTCGATGAGTATCCTCATAAGCCCGTCCTCGTGGAGGATATTTTCGGGTCTGGGGTTGCAGAACGGACATTCCATACCGAACACCAAAGGCTTAAAACATCGTGAAAATAAAAAGCTCGTGGTGGTGGCATGGAAGAAACTTTAGTGGTGATGCAAAAGGCCTACAGAAAGTCCTTTGCAGCGGGCATGTTCCTCCTCCTCGCGGCCTTTGCCCTGATAATCTGGCAGCCGTTCGGGAGAACCGCCTCACTGGTGGCCGGGATGATACTCTTCGCTGTGGCGTTCATTCCGCTCGAAATGGCCAGGAGGATAGCCCGGGATATGGCACTTGCGGCGATGAGGGAAAATAGAAAAGCTTAATTATTGACTCAAGAAGTATTGGGAAGGGAGAAGAAGTCTAAGATTTAAGGGGTGATGTAAAATGGCGTTTGTACCACCACAGGCTGGTTACGACAGGGCGATTACCGTTTTCAGCCCTGACGGCAGGCTTTTCCAGGTGAACTATGCCAGGGAGGCCGTTAAGAGGGGAGCAACAGCCGTCGGAGTTAAGTGGAAGGACGGAGTCGCCCTCGCCGTCGAGAAAAGGATAACGAGCAAGCTCATAGAGCCTAGGAGCTATGAGAAGATATTTCAGATCGATGACCATATCGCTGCCGCTCCCAGCGGCATAATAGCCGACGCAAGAGTTCTCATCGACAGGGCCAGGCTGGAGGCCCAGGTTTACAGGCTCACATACGGTGAGCCGGTCCCGCTGAACGTCCTCGTGAAAAAGATATGCGACCTTAAGCAGGCTCACACGCAGTACGGGGGTGTGAGGCCCTTCGGTGCTGCCCTGCTGATGGCGGGCGTCAACGAGGAGCCCGAACTCTACGAGACTGACCCAAGCGGTGCCTACTTTGAGTGGAAGGCCGTCGCCATAGGCAGCGGCAGGAACACGGCAATGGCGATATTCGAGGAGCACTACACCGATGACATAGACATGGAGGGGGCAATAAAGCTCGCCATACTGGCACTTGCCAAGACTCTCGAGGAGCCCAGTGCCGATTCGATAGAGGTTGCCTATATCACGGTGGAAGACAAGAGATGGAAGAAGCTGTCGATGGAAGAGGTTGAGAAGTACCTCTCCGAGATGCTCAAGGAAGTTGAGAAAGAGGAAGTTGAGGAAAGGGAAGAGGACTACTCTGAACTTGACAGCAACTACTGAGGTGGGGGGACAATGCCAATAAGCGTTGATAAAGCAGTGATTGCGCGGTTAAAGACTCACGGGGAGACGTTCGAGGTACTTGTGGACCCCTACCTCGCCAGGGACTTTAAGGAGGGCAGGGATGTCCCGATAGAGGAGATCCTCGCCACTCCCTATGTTTTCAAGGACGCCCACAAGGGCGACAAGGCGAGCGAGCACGAAATGGAGAAGATATTCGGCACCAGCGATCCCTACGAGGTCGCTAAGGTGATCCTCCGAAAGGGTGAAGTCCAGCTCACTGCCGAACAGAGGAGGCAGATGCTTGAGGAGAAGAGGCGCTACATAGCCACCATCATCCACCGCCACGCCGTCGATCCGAGGACGGGCTATCCACATCCCGTTGACAGGATTCTCAGGGCTATGGAAGAGGCAGGAGTTCACGTTGACCTTTTCAAGGACGCCGAGGCCCAGGTCCCCGGCGTTCTCAAGGCAATAAGGCCGCTCCTCCCGATAAAGATGGAGGTTAAGGTCATAGCGGTGAAGATACCCGGGGATTACGTTGGAAAGGCCTACGGGGAAGTCAGGAAGTTCGGCAAGATAAAGAGGGAGGAATGGGCCAGCGACGGCTCATGGATGTTCCTTATTGAGATACCCGGCGGTATTGAGGAGGAGTTTTACGAGAAACTTAACGCCCTCACGAAGGGCAATGCTGTAACTAAACTTATAGAGAGGAAGGGGCTATGAGGAGAATTTTTGTGAAACCACGTGAACTGGTGGTTCCGGGCACTTTACTGGCCCAGGGGCCTTTTAAGAACGGTAGAGGGACTTTCAGGGAAGGCAACAGGATATACTCGACAGTGATAGGCCTTGTGGAAGTAAGGGGGGATATGATACGCGTTATTCCCCTCGAGGGGCCCTACATACCGGAGGTTGGTGACAACGTCCTGGGCAAGATCGTCGACGTCAGGTTCTCAAACTGGAGCGTTGACATAGGTGCTCCCTACGAAGCCAGCCTGCGCGTTCAGGATGCAGTGGAGGAGAGGATAGACCTCCTGAAGACGGACCTCAGGAAGATATTTGATATTGGGGACATAATCTACGCCAAGATAAAGGCGTACAATGAGATAAACCAGATAGACCTCACCACGAAGGGAATGCCATTCAAAGGCGGCCCGCTGAGGGGAGGCCAGCTGGTGACGATAACCCCCTCAAAGGTTCCAAGGCTCATAGGCAAGGGAGGCTCCATGATAAACATGATCAAGAGGCTCACGAACACGAGGATAATAGTCGGCCAGAACGGATGGGTGTGGGTCAGCGGAAGGAACGACGAGCTTGAGAAGCTGGCCATAGAAGCCATTCTGAAGGTGGACAGGGAGAGCCACACACAGGGGCTCACTGATAGGGTGAAGGAGCTTCTCATAAGCAGACTCACGGAGCTTAAGGAGCAGGGAGTAATTGAGGAGATCCCTCAGATAGAGGAAACGGGGGAAGGTGAAGGAGAATGATGGGCAAACCCGAGGATTTAAAGCTCATAGATGAGAACGGAAGGAGAATCGACGGGAGAAAGAAGTACGAGCTCAGACCCGTAAGTATGGAGGTTGGCGTGCTGAAGAATGCTGATGGTTCTGCTTACGTTGAGTGGGGCAAGAACAAGGTTCTCGCTGCCGTTTACGGTCCGAGGGAAATTCATCCCAAGCACTTACAGAGGCCGGACAGGGCCATTCTGCGCGTTCGCTACAACATGGCTCCCTTCAGCGTCGAAGAGCGCAAGAAGCCGGGGCCGGACAGGAGGAGCGTTGAGATCAGCAAGGTTATCAGGGGTGCCCTTGAGCCCGCGTTGATCCTCGAGATGTTCCCGAGGACTTCTATAGACGTGTTCATAGAGGTTCTGCAGGCGGACGCGGGTACGAGGGTTGCGGGAATAGTTGCGGCTTCCCTCGCACTGGCTGACGCGGGGATACCCATGAAAGACCTCGTCGCGGCGTGTGCCGCTGGAAAGATAGAGGGGGAGATAGTCCTCGACCTCAACAAGGAGGAGGACAACTACGGTGAGGCCGACGTTCCGGTTGCGATAATGCCGCTCAAGAACGACATCACACTCCTCCAGATGGATGGCTACCTCACGAAGGACGAGTTCATCGAGGCAGTGCGGCTCGCCATCAAGGGTGCAAAGGCCGTATACCAGAAGCAGCGGGAGGCCCTTAAGGTCAAGTATCTCAAGATAGCAGAGGAGGTCGGTGGAGGTGAGTGAAATGGACGTCATGGCAGGAATAATGCGCGACCACATAATAAACCTCCTCAAGGAGGGCAAGAGGGTTGACGGTCGCGGCCTTGAGGATTATCGCGATCTCGAGATAAAGGTCAACGTCATTGAGAAGGCTGAAGGCTCCGCGTGGGTCAGGCTCGGAAACACACAGGTTCTCGTGGGCATAAAGGTCGACATGGGCGAGCCTTTCCCAGACCTCCCGGAGAGGGGTGTCATAACCACAAACGTCGAACTCGTTCCTCTCGCGTCTCCAAACTTCGAGCCCGGACCGCCGGATGAGAACGCAATAGAGCTCGCCCGCGTCGTTGACAGGGGAATCCGCGAGAGCGGGGCCGTTGAGCTGGAGAAGCTGGCGATAGTCCCCGGAAAGCTCGTGAGGGTAATCTTCGTGGACGTCCACGTCCTCGACCACGACGGGAACCTCCTCGACGCCACGGGAATAGGTGCGATAGCGGCCCTTCTCAGCACGAAGGTTCCGAAGGTGGCGTACAACGAGGAGACGGAAGAGGTCGAGGTTCTCGATGAATACGAACCTCTGCCGGTCAGCAAGATACCCATACCGGTGACGTTCGCGAAGATAGGCTCCAACATACTGGTAGACCCGGTTCTTGACGAAGAGCGCGTAATGGACGGCAGGCTCACAATCACGACCGACGAAAACGGCATGATATCCTCGGTACAGAAGGGTGAAGGCGGCTCTTTCAAGCTTGAGGAAGTTATTTACGCCGTGGACACCGCCATAAAGAAGGCCGCGGAAATCAGGGAGAAGGTGCTCGAGGCCGTAAATGCCGGGTGAAGTCTTTTGTTGTTTTATTTATTTTCACCCATACAGGGAAAAGAGATATAAAGAGAAACCTCCAAATTAACCCAGTCTCACGATTAACTGGGGGGACATGTTATGGGATTGTTTGACAGCCTTAAGAAGAAGGAAACGGCTCCTAAGAAAAAGGTTCCTGCATCTGTTAAAAAGGAGGTTGCTCCGAGGCGTGACATCGATGTGGTACCTCTTGAAGAAGATGTCATTGCTGCCGACCTCGCAAAGCCTCAGATCCGGTACGTCAGGAAGATTGTTGTGACCAGCTATTCCGACCTTGAGAGAATCTCAGAGGAGCTCCAGGAGGGGAACGTGGTACTCGTTGACCTGACCCCCCTCGAGTCCAGGCCGGACCTCATCGAGAAGGTCGCGGAGCAGATAAAGGGTATGGTCAACGCCCTTGGGGGTCAGGCGGCTAAAATATGCAAGCACGAGATAAAACTCCTCCTCGTTCCGTCGGACATAAAGATATCCAAGTGAGCCTCTCTTTTTTACCAATGTCTTTATAAGCCGGACTTTTCTCCACTATTTGGATCTGGTGATGAGAATGGGTGAGGAAAAGAAAAAGGAAACTGGGGAGATACAGGTTCTTCCCCTGGGAGACTGCCCCATATGCGGCGGGAAGGGCACCCTCAAGGTCATTCAGCACGTTCATGAGATCCCGTATTTCGGCAAGGTCATGGAGAGCACTATCATCTGCGAGAAGTGCGGCTACCGGAACGCTGACGTCATGATACTCGAGGACAGGCCGCCAAAGCTCTACACCCTTAAGGTGGAGGAAGAGAGGGACCTTTTCACCCGCGTCGTCAGGAGCAAGAGCGGTACCATAGAGCTCGAGGAGATAGGCGTTAAAATAGAGCCCGGGCCGGCAGCGGAGGGTTTCGTCAGCAACGTTGAGGGCGTTATAGAGCGCGTTCGGGAAACACTGCTTATGGCCAGGGAGTTCCGGAGGCAGGAGGGCGACGAGGAGGCCGTCAAAAAGGCCGACGAAATACTCCAGTACATTGAGGAAGTTAAGGAAGGGAAAAAGCCGCTCACAGTGAGGATAGCTGACCCCCTTGGCAACAGCGCCCTCGTTGGAGAAAAGGTGAAGAGCAGGCTTCTCACACAGGAAGAAATCGATAGCCTCAGCCTTGGGCCCTACGTTAAGGTGGAGCCTGAGGAGGGAGATCAGAGGTAAACAGCCTCTCTGGCCAGCAGGTCTTCTATAAGGGTTTTTACCCACGGTTTTCTTGTTTTCCTCGAGAGGTGTATTATCCCCTCCACGTAGATTTCGTAGCGCTCCTTCATCTCTTCCCTGCTCAGGGGCTCCTTGAAGAGGAAGGGCCTCTCTATGGTAAAGACGTAGCCGTAGTCGTTTATGTAGTTGCCCAGCCACCTCTTTCCGTTCTCGCCGTGGACGAGGGTCAGCCCGCTAGTGTCCTTCGCCATCTCCCAGATGGTCTCGAGGTCGGCCTTTATGACCTCTCCGACCTCAAAGCCTCCTGCAATAGTTCCCTTTCTCGTTAAAGTCTGTTCTTCATGGAGGCCGAGCCTTCTGAGGGTGTCTCTGAGCTCGTAAGGGTTGCCCCTCGCTATGTACAGGAACACCAGGTCGCCCTCGTTGAAGGCCCTTCTTTTTCTTACCTCGACGGTCTTCAGCCCCCTGAATATCAGCTCGGCGTAAACCTGGTGGAGGGCTATAACGTGCTCCATCCTTTCACCGCTTCAGGCTCGATAAAGAGTTAAAAAGGATTACGGACAATCCTTTGCCAATGACTGAGCTCAAGAAAACCGTCGTAAAGAACGGGCGTCTGTGGAAATTTGGGCTGTTGTATCTGGCCCTTTCGCTTGCCCTATTCGTTGTTGGCCTGGCTACTGGACGAGCCTCTTATTCCCTGGCAAACGTTTTTGTCGCTCTTGCCCTCCTCACGGTGGCGACTCGTTTTCGTGCACTCCAAGTGCAATGCAATGGCAAAACGCTTCTCCTTATCCCTGACTACTCAACTTCCACGATTGTCCTTACAGACTTGAACGGAAACGTCCTTCTAAGAGAGCTCTTCCCGTTTTTGGAAGGGAGAAAAATTGAAACCCCTTGCGGCCCCCTGGAGGTCAGGGCCGCCCATCGCCGCTTTGGGAAGGTGGAAATTCTGGTAAATGCGGATGACGAGGAGATCACTCTCCCCTGAGCTCAAGAGCGGCCTTTATTATGTCGCTCACGACTCCGCTGGCCGTCTCCTTCAGGCCGGCACCGGCGCCTCTTATCACCAGTTCCCCGAGCAGGTCGGTCCGTATAACCGTAGCGTTCTGGGTTGATGAGACTGCCAGGGGGTCCCCTCTTGGAACCTCGGTCGGTTCGACGGAGACTGCCCCCTCTTCCACAGAAGCGACCAGTCTCAGCGTTTTCCCGGCCCTCTTTGCCCTCTCGACGTCCTCCTCAGAAACGCCGTCTATGCCCTTCACCTCTATCTCCTCGAAGGTTATCGGCCCGAACGCGAGACAGTGGAGTATCGTCGCCTTGTATCCCGCGTCAATACCAAGTATGTCGCCGCTCGGGTCGCGCTCCGCTATGCCGAGGTTCTGGGCCTCCTTCAGGGCTTCATCAAAGGACGCCCCCTCCTCCATCCGGGTCAGGATGTAGGTCGTCGTTCCGTTCAGGACGGCCCTGATGCTCTCAATGGAATCGCCGAGGAGGGTCTCCTTGAGGAGCCCGATGATTGGGGTTCCAGCCATTACAGTTGCCTCGAAGAGGTATGGGGCGCCCTGCTTTCTGGCCTCCCCCATCAGCTCTGCGTAGTGGAATGCCAGGGGCGGCTTATTGCTCGTAACAACGGCCTCTCCCCTTCTGAGCGCTTCCATGTGCCATGCCCAGGCGTTCTTGTCGTTGGTCACGTCAACCACGATGTCGGCCTCAATTTCTTTCACAGCCTCTTCCGGCGTGAAATCGTAAACCTCGTAGTCGTTCGTCCACGATGACAGCTTTCCCAGGGTTTCCTTGACGTTCAGGACTTCCCTGAGGTCAATCCCTTCTGGCAGCCATACCGTAGCGCTCCTGTCCGAAACGCTCACAACTTTGAACGTCAGGCCGTATTTTTTCTTGAAAACTTCCCCCTTCTCCAGGAGCACCCTCGCAGTTGCCCTTCCGACGTTTCCAAAGCCAAAAATACTCAGCTTGACCTCCTCCACTGGAAACACCTCAAAAATAGTTGAATAGGAAGGGTCATTTCTTCAGGATGACCCTTATGATGTCCATGTCGCGGACTATTCCGACGAGCTCTCCCTCTCCCTTTATGACGGGGAGCTGCTCTATGTGGTACTGCACCATCTTCTGGGCGACGTCGTAGACGCTCATGTGGGGAGTTGCCACGAGTACCTCACGGTTCATTATCTCCTCAACCGGCTTCTTCGGCAGCTGAAGCTCGGCCTTCTCGAACAGAAGTGTCGGGTTGCTTTCGAGTATCCAGTCCTCCTCGCTCGAGGCGGCGAGGGCAGTCTGCTTCATTACCCTCACTACCTCGCTGTCCTTAAGGAGGTCGGTTTCGTCCACCATTCCGACGAGGTTGCCATCATCATCGATTACAGGTATTGCCATGGCGTTGCAGAGCAGTAGGGCCTTTAAGGCCGCCTTCAGGGGCGTTCCACGCCACACGACACCAACGTTCTTCTGGTAGTAATCGGCTATGGTTATCTCTTTCAGTTTTTCATTTTTAGCAAGGTGTCTCCGTACAATGTCGCCTACGGTAAGTATTCCAACGACCCTGTCTTCCTCGTCGACAACCACTACCCTTCTGTAGTCCATCTCGAGCATCTGGCGGACGGCCTTCTTGAGGTCGTCGTTCGGCCTAACAATGGGAACGTTTCGTTTTACGAGCATGGCAAGCTGATCCTCATCAGGGTGCAGTAGGACCCTTTTTATACTGATGATGCCCACCAGCTTGTCTTCCCGATTTACAACGGGAAATGAACGAACTTTGTGAGTTTTAAACAGCTCAATGGCGTAGTCCCTCGTGGCCGGGAGCTTTATGACCACTGGATCGGGGGTCATCAAAGTTTTCACTCGCATTTTCTTCACCACCGCTTTAAGGTAAAGCGCCCTCCCCCTATTTTAATCTTTTCATCAACAAAAAAGTGGGGGGCCTCAGCCCGCCAGAACCGAGAGGAAAACACCCGCCGCAACGGCGGTTCCAATAACACCGGCAACGTTTGGCCCCATGGCGTGCATGAGGAGGAAATTGCCCGGGTCTTCTTCGCTCGCTATTCTCTGGACGACACGGGCGCTCATCGGGACGGCTGAAACACCGGCCGCTCCTATCATCGGGTTTATCCTGCCTCCTGAGAGCTTCATCATGAGCTTTCCGAAGAGCACTCCTCCAGCGGTGGCGCTGGCGAAGGCAACGACACCGAGAGCGAGTATCTTG
>JAGHBN010000133.1 GCA_021160985.1 Thermococcus sp. | reverse complement strand
TCGTTGTGAACCGTTCAGACCTCGGCGACATGGCCAGGGTGCGCGAGATAGCGGAGAAGTACGGTGCGGAAGTAATAGCGGAGATTCCCTACAGCGAGAGCATCATAAGGAGCTACGTTGATGGGAAGCCCATAGTTCTGACTGACTACCCGGAAGCGGGGCTCTTCAAGGAGATTGCTTCCAAGGTCGTTGAGTTCCTCGGAGGTGGTGAGTGATGCAGCTGGCCATAGCGAGCGGTAAAGGAGGCGTTGGAAAGAGCACTGTCACGGCTTCACTCCTCTACCTGCTGAAGGATGAGTACCGGCTCATAGCGGTTGATGCCGACGCCGACGCGCCGAACCTCGATCTGCTCCTCGGCGTGGAGCGCTGGGAAGAGGAGAGGGAGCTGATAGGGGCGAAGGTGGCGAGGATAAACACAGAGAGCTGTGTAAGATGCGGCATCTGCCAAGAGCGCTGTCCCTACGACTGCATCAAGGTGGTAGACGGCGACTACGTTGTCAGCGAGCTGACCTGTGAGGGCTGCAACGTGTGCGGCCTCGTTTGTCCGGTTCCAGGGACTATAACGCTGGAGGAAGTTCGGTCTGGAGTCGTTAGGAAGACGACCACCCGCTACGGCTTCCCGCTGATTTCGGCCCAGCTCGACGTCGGGAGGCCCAACAGCGGAAAGCTCGTCACCGAGGAGAAGGAGTGGGCGAAGAAGCTCATGGGCGAGCTCGGTCTGGAGCACATGATAGTTGATTCCGCGGCAGGAATAGGCTGTCAGGTCATAGCGAGCCTCGGCGGTGCAGACGTGGCAGTCCTCGTTGCTGAGCCGACCCCTGCTTCCCTTAGCGACGTGCAGAGGGTTTACAGGGTCGTCCAGCACTTCAGACAGCCGGCTTACTTGATAATCAACAAGGCCGACCTGAACCCGGGCTTTACCGCGCTCAGGGAGTGGGCCGAGAGCGAGGGGATTCCGATACTCGGTGAGATACCCTACGACAGGGCGATTCCAGAGGGCATGGCGATGCTCAGGCCCGTTGTGGAAGCCTTCCCGGACTCAAAGGCTGCCGCTGCGATGAGAGAAATAGCGGAAAGGGTAAAGGAAGAAATCCTGCGATGAAGCTATGGCCATCCCAGGGGAAGGTCCCTTCCTTCCCCGTCCACAACTACCGCAACCCTCATGGAGATGGGGAGGTTTTCTTCCTCTTTCACGGTTCCATTAAAGACCACTACGATGGAACCGTAGGGACCTTCTGCCAAGAACCCAGCTGAGTTTTTGTTGTCGATTATTGTGGACGGGAACGTCTTTGTTCCGTTTTCCTCGCAGGAGCCTATCTCATCACCATTCTCAATGCGGTGCCAGCACTTCCAGGCTATTTCCCCGATAGTCTCGACGATGCTGAGGTTCTTTGGATAGAATAGTGAAATGCCCTCAACATTGTCTATTGTTTTAGGGTTTGAGAGATAGTATAGGAACACAATGCCCTTTCCGTTCATCTCGGTGTATATCATACCGTAGAGGATGTCAAACTCTTTGGTGTGCTGGGTCATTTCTCTGATCGGAGGCACGGCCAGATAGTGTTCTTCCATACGCCAGCCTGAAGAGGAGCTGATGGTTTTTGAGCAGTTTGCAAAAGAGTAAGCGTACCTCAGATAGACCCTTTCTACCTCCCCATCCTCTGCCAGCTTTCTCACGACTGTTATGGGATAGTTGGGGTCGAGCGAAGCGTTGAATGACTCCATCAGAACAGCCGCGAGGCTTTCAGGACCATCTGCTTCTTCGACCCATGTTTCAACGTTTGCTGGGTGCACGAAGGGGCATACCGTGTATGATATGGGGGAGGGACTCTCTTTATCGGTGGAGTTGTCTTGAAACTCGGAGAAAGACACCACTAATCCCAGTACGACCACGAGGATCATCCCAGCAAATATCAGCTTTCCGAAGTTCATACCAGCCACATAGTTTCGTCTCTCTGACTGTAAATAAAGTTTTCGCCTTTGTGGTAATTGTTGACCCAAACCTTAAAAGCCCCTCTGTGTAGTCCTTCCGGTGGTGCAAATGGCGGAAAGAAACGAACAGCTTGAAAGGCTCGCTTATGAGTACCAGCTCCTTCAGGCCCAGGCGCAGCTCCTGGCCCAGAACCTCGAACTGCTTACCCTTGGAAGGAACGAGTTCCAGGCAGTCAAGGAGACACTGGAGGAACTCAAAAAGGTCGAGGAAGAGAAACCGGAGATACTGGTGCCGATTGGAGCCGGATCTTTCCTGAAGGCAAGAATAGAGGACAAAGAAAACGCAATAGTCAGCGTCGGCGCTGGTTACGCCGTTGAAAAGAACCTTGACGATGCAATAACGTATTTGGAGGCGCGCATAAAGGAGTACGAAGAGGCGATAGCCAAGAACCAGGAGGCCCTCAAGAAGCTGGAGGGGCAGCTGGGAGAGCTCGCACGGAAGGCGCAGGAACTTCAGCAGAGGCAGGCTATGGACTTCAGTGTGAAGAAGTGAGTTGGACTTCGAAAAGTTTGGCATCAATAAGGCCTCGAAGGGCCATCTTTTCCTTAAATTTGGGGAGTTATTAATCATCATTAGGGAATACTTTTAAATTCTCTTTGGATATATCTCAATTCAAGATGAATGAGACGTTGCACAAGGTATTGGCTCTGTTTCTCATGGGGGCGTTGCTTACCGTAACCTTGGGCTTAGCTGTCCCCAACATTAACGTGAGTGTGCAGGAGCTTGGAAATGGAAGCTGTGACCTAAAGAGCCCCGTTCAGTGGGCCAATGTGCATTTGGTATGGGCCACAAGAAGGAACACTATGACATTGGAAGCAATTGAGGTGTATTTTTCTGACGACCTACCTAGGGGTACCGAGATTAGGTTGTTATTGCGCATCACAGGATACCATAGCTTTTGGGACAATACACCCTCCACAGATCTCATATCTAACGTAACCACGCTCCCTGCAGACCTAAATTCTGGTGAGGTAATTTCTCTAACCCCCAATGGAACGTACAGTTACTGGGTGTTCCCACTCTTTGGATTTCCAGTCCCATCGGTTGAGAACGTTACGATAGTGTTGGTGGGGGGACAATCAATATGTCCTGGTGGCATTGTGCTATCTGTGCAGAATATAGGGGTTGGATCTACTTCATACTCTCCTCCTCCGGTTAGCCTCACTCAGATAAACGTCACAGTCAATAACTTGGGGGGCCCTGAGTTGAAGGATTATGTGCTGAACTTTACGGTGTCATCTTCTTGCATCCCGGACCTTTCAAAGGTGTATGTTACGGATTCATCGGGCAATCCTCTGTACTTCTGGGCATTCAATGACTCCGAGAACGGGAAAATATGGTTCTGGGTGAACTATACTGTTCCAGCGAACTCCGTTAGCAACGTAACCATCCACCTCAATGGAACGGGAACGAGCTCATATTTTGACCCCTACAAAGTATTCTGGAATTTTACCGAAGGTTTAACTGTCTCCCAATATCAACTGTTCGAGATTTATGTAAATCTTTCAAAAATGGAGGATCTTGGATACTCTGGATATGCTATGGAGTTTTTGCCAGCATTGGATATACCACTGAATAATTACCCTGGCCCCATGTTCTTGACGTTTTATCAGTATAGAAGGAGGAGGCATTACTTATATGGCTTGGGATTGAACTACTGGATATCTTTTTCAACGGCTTCGTTCTCCTTCCAGCTCGGTAGTGTCACACTTGCAGGCACTTCTCTTGACCAACTTGGGTTATGGGATTATGCAATCATCAATGAGGACGCTCCCGTGTCGCCCGTTGGCGTGTACTCTGTAGTTGCGGACAACTCAACCAAAAACGTTGCACTTTACATGAATGGAACATTTGTTGGGTCATCTAACGTGAACAGGAACAGTGTATTGGTCTCTCCACTAATAGGCCAATATACCGCTAATGATCAGAGCTATTATCCCTGGGTGGGGGTTAGACCTTACCTGTCATCTGCACCCGCGATTTCTGTTCCTGCCGATTGCACGGGCTCTTTCGGGGGGAGAGATTACACATTTACTCTCTACTTCCGACCCTGATACCACTCCACAGTCTTCTTCAGACCTTCCTCAAGGCTCCATTCCGGTTCGAAGCCCAGCTTCCTTATCTCGGTTATGTCCGCCAGGCTGTGTCTGATGTCTCCCGGCCTTGGGTTCTCGAAGACTATCGAGCTTGTGGTTCCAGTTATCTCGACGATTTTCATGGTGAGCTCAAGGATGCTCGTCTGCTTCCCGGTAGCGACGTTGAAGACCCTTCCGTTGGCTCTTCTGCTTCCCGCGACCAGGAGGTTTGCCCTAACAACGTCCTTCACGTAGATGAAGTCTCTTGTCTGTTTCCCGTCGCCGTAGATCACGAGCGGTTCTCCAGCAAGTGCCCTGTTGATGAATATGCTTATCACCCCTGCATACTGGTTAAACCCCTGTCTCGGGCCGAAGACGTTGAAGTAGCGCAGGGAAACGACTGGCAGGCCGTAAAGCTCGTGATAGACGCGGAGGTATTCTTCGGCGGCCGCCTTTGTGACTCCATACGGCGAGAGGGGCCTTGGTCTTTCAGTTTCTTTCAGCGGTAGGTTCGGGTTGTCCCCATACACCGCGGCGGAGGACGCGAAAATCAGCTTTCCGTGACCTTCAAGGAGCCCCCTGATGATGTTTAGTGTCCCGAGGACGTTTACCTCCTCCGTAAAAACGGGGTCGCGTATGCTCTCGACGACGCTTACCTGCGCCGCCTCGTGGAAAACGTAGTCAGCGTGGCTTATCAGCTCGGCTATCGCGTCATAATCTCTTATGTCCGCCCTGACGAGCTTTGCCCCTGGAGGGACGTTCTCCTCCTTTCCCGTGTACAGGTTGTCAATGACGATGACGTCGTTGTCCCTGACCAGCTCCCAGGCTATGTGCGAGCCTATGAAACCCGCTCCTCCTGTGACCACGACCAGCTTGTTTTTCATTTCTCTGCCCCCAGCAGGTAGTGTTTGTCCCCATGGTTTTAATCTTTTGCAGGATGGAAGGGCTTCCTTTTGACTCTTCGATGTCAAATCCGAAACTGTTATAAGCCCCCTATTGACTTAAACCTGGGTAAGGAGCCATGCCGAGCTACATCGTTGTTGGCGGTCAGTGGGGAGACGAGGGCAAGGGGTCAATAATAGCGTACCTTGCCCTGGAGGATAAGCCTGAAGTAATAGCGCGCGGTGGAGTGGGAACGAACGCGGGCCACAGCGTCTTCATCAACGGCAAAAAGTACGCCGTCAGACAGCTTCCGACGGGCTTCATACAGACCACGGCCAGGCTTCTCGTCGGGGCTGGAGTTCTCGTTGATCCTGAGGTCTTTTTCCACGAGCTTGAGCACCTGAAGGACTTCAACGTTGCAGAGAGGGTCGGGATTGACTACCGCTGCGCTATAATTGAGGAGAAGCACAAACAGCTCGACCGCTCCAACAGCCACCTGCACGAAAAGATAGGGACAACTGGAAGCGGCTGCGGGCCCGCTAATGCAGACAGGGTCATGAGAAAGGCCAAGCTCGCGAGGGACATCAAGGAGCTTGAGCCCTATCTGACGGACGTCGCCCAGGAGGTAAACGACGCCCTCGACGAAGGAAAGCTTGTCCTCGTTGAGGGGACCCAGGGCTTTGGGCTGAGCCTCTACTACGGGACTTACCCGTACGTGACCTCAAAGGACACAACAGCTTCTGCCATCGCGAGCGACGTTGGGATAGGGCCGACGAGGGTTGACGACGTCATAGTCGTCTTCAAGAGTTTCCCGACGCGCGTCGGAGAGGGGCCGTTCCCGACTGAGATGAGCCGGGAAGAGGCGGAGAAGATGGACCTCGTCGAGTACGGCACAGTGACAGGCAGGAGGAGAAGGGTCGGCTGGTTCGACTTCGAGTTCGCGCGCTATTCGGCGAAGATAAACGGTGCGACGATGCTGGCCGTGACGATGCTCGACAAGTACGACAAGGGAGCCTTCGGTGTCACCGACTACGACGAACTGCCGAAGAGGGCCAAGGAGTTCATAGAGGAAATAGAAGAAAGGGTCGGCGTCCCGGTCGGGCTGATAAAGACCGGGCCGGAGCTGGAACACATCATTGACTTGAGGGAGACGATCTAGCACTTGGCCATACTCCACCTCTTCTTTCTTGGACACGACGGTGAACCCTGTACTCTCTGACTTTCTTCTCATCCCCTATGTGGGGACGAACAGTGTGAACTCACCATGCCTCCCTCAGCTTCTTGAGTGAAAAGACCACCACCCGACGACTATTATCGCAAAGACCAAGTAGATGCCAACCCCAGAGAGGGCTTCTTTCGAGACTTTTCCCCTCGCAATCTCCACGGGGATTGAGGATTGAGAGAATTATGGCTGTGAACAGAACCAAGAACCCCCAAAGAGCCTCGTGAGGAAGTTTGATTTCATATGCCTCCGGAATCACTTTCCTCATATCAACCATCTCGATGGTAAGGGCCTACGAGCCTTTAGCTGGATGATTTTGCCGGAGTCATGCAATGACTCTGAAAAGCCACAGCAAGGCCCCGGCTGAGATGAACGCTGTGAACTCCACCAGCAGGCCCAGCGCGAGCTTTTTCCAAGCCCCCAGTTCTCTCCGCTTCTTCTTTTTCAAACAACCCTCCGCAGCGAGCACTGGGAGAGCCTTGTATGAGCCGTAAACTATGAGGACGTAGAGCCATGCGAAGGGATTCATCGAGAGGAAGACCGCCCCGCTCTGCTCCATCAGGATGCCGGTTGCCCCGCCTATCAGGAAGACCTCGCGCCAGGAGTAGTTGTATCGCTTCGCTGCCAGCCCCCAGTAGAGGACGAAGGGGAGGTAGTAAGCGAGGGCCAGATAGAGGTCGGTCAGCGGATTGGGGTGCAGGAGGGCCCTCTCAGCGGGAGGCTTGTCGAGATTGTCTATTATCGCGAGGACCTCCGTGAAGTACGCGGAGACCATTCCGATGGCGAGGTATTTTGCCAGACCTTCCCTTTGGCAGTAGAGCTGCCAAACCCTCTCCCTGAAGCGGTGGAGCGCCACAAGAACCGTGAAAATCAGCCACGTCGTTCCGAGCCAGGGGATCGTAAGCAGGGGGATTAGGCCAGAAAAATGGAGGAGGCACTCCCGATTGAGCTCCATTTCAGCTCTCTCCTGAGTGCACCACGAACCACTCCACGATGGTTTTGTGGAACTCCTCACCCCACTCTGGGTCTTCAAATATCTCGTGGTAGGCTCCTTCGAACTCTTTAAGCGTCTTGTCCGTCACTTGGAGCTCTTCGAAGAGCTTTCTCGCTCCCTCTGGAGGCGTTATGGCATCTGCTGTGCCAACGAGGAGCAGAACAGGGACTTTTATTCTATCTGCTTCCATGTGCGCCAGCTCCATGTTAACAAATATACTCCTTCCGAGTTTCGCTGAAATCCTGCCATGAACAAGGGGGTCTTCAATGTAGTGCTTAACGGCATCGGGGTTCCTGGAAAGCAGGTTTGGGTTAATACCGTTGGAGAGCACTATTCCTGGGGCTATTTTTCCGAGGAACTTTGCGAGGGCCACCATGAAGCCCGGCGTTTCAGGGCTCTTGGCGAGGGCGGGTGAGGAAGCCACGAGGCCGCGTATCTTGTCGGGCCTCGTCTCGGCGTAGCGTATGACAGTCAGGCCGCCGAGGCTGTGGCCAAAGAGGAAAGGCTTCTCACCTATTTCTGCAATTATGGAATCAATTATTTCCATAGCCTCTTCAACGCTTGTGTGTCCCCTCTTGCCGGGGCTCTTTCCGTGGCCGGGCCAGTCAAAGGTGTAAACGGCAAAGCCCGCCTCATTGAGCATCTTTATCAGCCGCTGGTACCTTCCGCTGTGCTCTCCAAGGCCGTGGACGAGAACAACCCACCCAGCTCTGGGTTCACCAAACTTGGCTTTATAAATCTCCACCATGACCATCGCCACCTGAGAAATTGGGAAAAAGAGGATTTAAGATTTTCCAGAGCCCGGGTCGTGGTGGACTTAAGATGAAAACGGGCTCTCCTTTATTTTCTGGTTTACAAAGTGGACGGTTTTTTCAACGTCTTCGCCGATGGTGTCCGGCTCTGGCTTCATCAGGACGTAGAAGACGCTGGTTTTGGGTGTGAGCGAAACGTGCTTGACGTTGTGGGGGTTTGAAAGGCTCTCGATGAACTCTTTGAGGTTCTCAATGTCCCGTTTCTTCTCATATAGGGCCTCGTATTTCTTCCCGGCAATCTCAACGGTCTCCTTCTGGAGGAAGGCCTCGTTCTCGATGTCAGGCTTCAGCCTGTAGTAGCCCTTCTGAATGAGGTGTGCTTCGCGCTTTATCTGGGCGAAGGGCCTGATCACAATGTAGAGTTTGTCGTGCCTGCTCGTGAGCAGGGAAATCGGGAAGTAAAGGATGCTGTGTCTTGGGAGGAGGGTTAGGGTAAACTCAAACTTCCTGATGTTGTCGCGGTTGACCTTGTATTCGGCGCGGAAGCCGATGTAGCCGCCGAGCCATGTGTAGGTCTCGTCCTCGGGCTTTATGACGTCCTTCACGGCCTTTATGTAGTGCTCCATCAAAAGCAGGTTGAGCTTCCTTCCGCGGTAGTACTGGATAACAGAGATTCCAGCTAAGACAAATATTATCGCAAACAGCGTTTGATTATCCATTTTAATCCTCCTCCAGCGGGTAATACCTTTCAAGAGTTCGCGAGTCCAGTATCTCAAGGGGGGCGACGTCTTCGAGGGCAGCGACAATGTCTCTGACAATCCTCCACCTCACGGGCCAGCTGAGGGCGTGTTGAAAAGGGTGGCGAAGCCCCTCTGAAAGGCGCAGGTAAATCTTTACGCCGTCCTCGTCAGCGGTGACCTTCTCCACGAGATCGAGGCTTACCACGTCCATCTCTGTTATGGGCTCCTTCACCCTTTTAAGCCTCTCGTAGATTTCTTCAATCTCCAACTATTTTACCTCCGAGGGTTCTCAGGCTCTCCAGCCCGCGGGGCTCCTCCGGGAGGATGGGCACCTTCACGATTTCGATTCCCTCAAACTTCCTGCTGACTTCCTCCAAAACCCGTTCCTGAGCTTTTATCTTCGCAGCAAGTTCCGGAACTTCCGCCTTCAGCTCCAGCACCTTGTTCATGATGATCACGTTAAACGGGACTTTGAACTTCCTAAGGCTTTCATATGCCCGCTCCGTCTCGTATAGGGGCAGCATCTCGGGGTTCATTACAGCCACTACACTCGTCTTCTCCGGGTCGGTCAGCACGCTCTCGACGAATGCCACCTCCTCCCTGTATGCTTTGAGCTCCTTCATCACTGCGTCCTCCTCTTCCCTCGTCGGGAGCTTGAACTTCTTGCCCTCCACTACAAACTCCTGCTCGCCGTGGATGTTGGCTATCGCAGTCCTCCTGTCGAGGATGGCCCTCCTTATCTCAATGAGTTTGTCCGTCCAGATGAGGGAGATTTTGGGAAGAGCTAAGACGCGGAGGGTTAAGCCGGTAGGTGGGGTATCGAAGACTATGACGTCCCATTCATCGCCTTTAGCCAGGATTTCCCTCATCGCCTCGAGCGTGGCGTACTCTTCAATGCCAGGCGAGAAGCTCAGCACCTCAAAGTACTTCTCCAAGTTTATGACCGTGAGGTAGCGGTAGGTGTGCTTCATGCTCTCCTCAAGACGCTTTAGGTAGGCCCTTATCAGCTTCTCCATGTCAAGCTCGGCCGCGTAGAGGTTTTCGGTTACCTTCTTCGGTTTGTCTGACAGATTTTCCATAAGCACGTCGCCGAGGTTGTGGGCCGGGTCGAGAGACACTATCAGCGTTTTGTAGCCTCTCTCAGTGAGAGCAATTGCTGCAGCTGCCGAGCTGGTTGTTTTACCAACTCCGCCCTTTCCTATGAAAAAGACGACCCGGTAGCCTTTCTTTGGAATGAAGAACTCCCTCATATGCTCACCTCACGTGATTTCAAACATTCCTGCCAGCTCGCCGAGGAGATCGTCCATATCAACGACCCTGCGCTGCATAACATAAAGCTCGCGCGTCATGTGGGGAAGAAGCCGTATCACGAGGGTCGTCGGCGGGCTGGGGATTCCCACGAATTCTCCCATAAGGATGAGCGCGAAGACGTTCTCAAGCTCTCTCAGCTCGAACTCAAGATATTCGGTTGAGCTGTGTTTAAACGCGCCAAAAAACCCCCTTAAAAAAGCTTTGAGGTTTTCCGCTGGGCTTTTTTCTCTATCCTTCATTCTCACCACCCAATGAAAATGGGAGAAATAAAGAAGGAATCAGGCCGCGCTCGCGGCGTACTCTTCCTCCGGCTTCTTCCAGGCGAGGTAGAAGTCCCACGCCAGCAGTAGGTTCAGTAGCAGGCCGACTAGTAGCGACCCCTTGACTGCTATGAGGGTGCTTCCGCTGAGCGGGACCACCGCTATATACCATACCAGTGCTACGGTGACCGTTATCCAGAGGAACAGTGCCGGCAGAAGGACTGCCCAGCTCCACTTTCCTGCCCTCTGGACCTTGGCTGCCCAGAGTGCGGCAGTCATCATGGCAATACTCGCGAGGAGCTGGTTCATTCCGGCGAATGCTGGCCAGAGGGTCTTGTAGCCAGCACCCCACGCGAGGTAGGTTCCAAGGCCCGCTATGAGAATAGACGCGACCCATTTGTTGGTTATGGCCTTCCATATGCCCTGGCTGGTGTCCGCAACCATTCCAAAGAGCTCCTGCCAGGCGAAGCGACCGAGCCTCGTGGCGGTGTCAAGCGAGGTCAGTGTGAAGGCCGAGACCCACAGTGTAGCGAAGGTCTTTCCGAAGGTCTCGCTGACACCGTAGAACTCACTGACACCCTTGGCGTAGCCTCCAATGAAGGTGCCAAGACCGCCCTTGTTTATGTACTCGGTTGCCCACTGTCCTGGGTCAAGACCGGTGAGCTGGACACCGTAGACAGCTATGGCGGTTATGACTATCGTGGAGAGGAAGCCCTCGGTGAACATACCGCCGTATCCGACGAGGAGACCGTGTATCTCCTTGTCAAGCTGCTTTGAAGACGTTCCGGAACCTACGAGGGAGTGGAAACCGCTGAGGGCACCACATGCGATTACCAGGGGTACAGTCGGCCAGAACGGTGAGGGGACTGCCTCTGTACCCTTAATCACGTAGGCACTCCACGATGTGAACGCTGGGGCGGTGAAGTCCTTGGCGAGGAGGACGAAGGCTATTCCTCCAAAGAGGAGTCCGAACCAGAGTATGTAAGCGTTGAGATAGTCCCTCGGCTGGAGGAGGATCCATACCGGTAGAGAAGCTGCTACAATGATGTACACCATCAGAATTATGTTCCAGTAGTGGTATGCGGTTGTGTAAGCGCTAGAGGTGGCATCTGTCTGGCCCTCCGCGAAAATCAGCGGGTGGTTGAGGCCAATCCAGACTGCTATGGCGAGGAGGACTATGCCTATTATTGTTCCCAGTTTGAAGTCAATCTTGACCTTGTAGAGCAGCCAGCCGAGGAGCACTGCAATGGCCAGGAACAGGAGCGTCGCGGTAGCAGCCTCTGGGGTTGTGGTGAGAAGCTTCGCAGTCACGGCAACGAACGCTGCAACGACTAGCAGCAGGGTGAACCAGATGTATATCTCGAAGGCCACACCGGTTCTCTTGCTCATCAGCTTTCCTGCAATCCACTGGACGGACTTTCCATCGTAGCGAACCGATGACATCAGTGCTAAGTAGTCGTGGACGGCACCAATGAAGACGTTTCCGAACCAGACCCACAGCAGTCCGGGGAGCCATCCCCAGGCCATTGCAACGGCCGGACCGACTATCGGACCTGCACCTGCTATCGAAGCGAAGTGGTGGCCGTACAGGACGAGTGGGTGTGCTGGGACGTAGTCAACGCCATCGTAGAGCTTGTGAGCTGGAGTCGGCCGGTTAGGATCGGCTTTGACAACCTTGTTTTGAAGGCTCTTTCCGTATGTAAAGTACATGGCCACGTATATAACCGCGGCCGCCAAAATTATGATAGCAGAATTCATGGTTGCACCCCCATGCATATTTTGCATTCTGAGGTACATCTTAGCAATATAAATGCCTTTCGGCAAAAAACTTAAACTTTTTCGTTTTTAAACTTAGGATTGGAAACTATTGCCACTGTTCCCACGAGAACACTTTTCAAATGAAAACTAAAAGAAAAACGTAAAGTCTTCACCCTAGTTCGATTAGTGGTTGTCCGGTGTCTACGGTGTCGCCTTCTTTGACGAG
>JAGHBN010000119.1 GCA_021160985.1 Thermococcus sp. | reverse complement strand
TTCGAGAAGTTTCTCTACGAGGGCGTAGTTCGCGTAGATCAGGTCGCCTATCTCCTGGTTCTCGTTCATGGCCTTTTCGAAGCCCTTGAGCATCTCCTCCTGCTTTCTGAGGGTTGCGAGGAGTCCTCTTTTCTTTGACTCAAGCTTCTTCGTCTGCTCGATTTTTGCCTTCTCGATGGTGAGCTTTCCAAAGTACTCGTCAAGGGCCTCGCTGAAGGTTTTAAAATAGCGCTTCTCAAGGCCCTCGTAGATTTTCAGCTCTATCGGAACGACGTCGTGCATGTTGCCGTCCTTGTAGACGATGTTCGGCCTCGGCTCGTCGTTGAACGTCCTCATTATAGCCTCGTAAACCTTCTTCAAATCCTCATCGCTCAGCTCCTTCACCGGCGTCGTCTTCTCGAAGCCCGCCCTGAGGGAAATCTCCTCTGCGTACATGCCGCCCATGTTGAGCTTCCTGGCTAAAGCACGGACGAGCTCAAGCTCCTCATCTTCCCTCATCAGTTCAAGAAAGCGCTCGAAAGAGACCTCAAGGGGGTTTTCCCTGGCGGGTGGAAACTTGTACTCCGCCTTCGGCTTTATCGCCCTGTCTTTGTACTCCTCATAGCGGAGCGCCGCCACAATCCTGTTCTCCGAATCAACGAGGACGATGTTCCCTTTTCTGAAGAGCTCGCCGATGAGAGTGTAGTCTCCCACCTTGATTTTAACAATCCTGTCGAACTGGTGCTGTTCTATCGCGTCTATGAAGCCCCCGCCGAGGTGCTTCCTGAGGAGCATGGTGAAGCTCGACGGCTGTTTCGGGGCCTCCTTGACGTAGCTCGTGAGGTGGAACCTCTTGCCGGCCTGCAGTATTAAATCCGCCCTCCCCTCCTTCGTGCGGAGCTTAATCCTTATCTCGTCGCCGTCGTGATAGACCTTATCAACGCGAGAGCCGAGGAGCCACTGGAGCTCTCTCACGACGTAGCGTATGTCAACGGAACTCATCTCCTCTTTCATTCTCTCACCCGGGCTAATTTGAATCCCCACCTTTAAACACCTTCGCCTTGCACATGCCGGCAATGTTTCTGGAATTCGAAAGCCTTTTCTCATCTTTGACCAACTTATTTTGTGGTGGTCATGAAGAAGGTTGAGGCAATTATTAGGGGGAACGATTTTGATCGGGTCAAGAATGCCCTCAAGCAGGTCGGCATCGTGCCCATGACGGCTTATCCCGTCCAGGGAAGGGGTGTCCAGGGCGGGGTTCCTCCATACGACCTCCTCCCCAAGATGAAGATCGAGATTGTGGTTAAGGACAGCGACGTTGAGAAGGTCATTGAGGTGATAATGAGAAACGCTAGGAGCGGGACGCCCGGCGACGGAAAGATATTCATTCTGCCGGTTGAGGACGCGATAAGGATAAGGACGGGAGAAAGGGGGAACGAAGCCCTCTACTGAGGGCTTTCTTTTTTCAGAGGAAAGCGTGCCTGTGCTTGTAGAACATGTAGGCCGCGTAGCCAAGGAGCACGACGCTTGCAACTCCAAATATAAGCATTATGCCTGCTATGAACGTTGCCGCTGTCGTTGAGACCCCGAGCCCCTCCGCAGCCTCCTGGATACCGTTGGGACTCAACAGCACATCTAGGTAGACCCTGACTGCAAGGGCTCCCGTTATCATGGGTATCGGTATGGCAGACATTGCGAGCAGAAGACCCATGTACCCCCTTCTTTTCAGGCTCAGGAGGGACAGCAGTATCGGAATAACGAGGATGAGGGACGTTATTTTGAAAGCTGCTGGCAGAAACAGCGTCACAGCGAAGTAGGAGATCATTCCCCATACGTACGCTTTGTGAGCCCTGTTTAGATGTTTCAGCTCCCCTGCAAAGTCGTAGGGAGCAGCGCGGGAGTATTTCAGCATGGCGTTGACGTCCTTCATGTACTCCCCTTCGCCAAGCTTCTCTATGGCTTTGTTGTTGGTGGAGTTCTTCAGCCTGATTGCCCTTTTCAGGAAAAAGTTCGCAAGCTCTTCGTTGTCTATTACGACCTCTTCGGAAAGTCTAAGAAAGTTCTCCCTCGCTTCCCGGATTTTCTCAAGCGCACTCTGTTTTTTCCTCGGTGAGAGCGCGGTTACATTCTTCAGGCGTTCTTCAACTTCTTTCAGAACGTCTGCAGTCTCTTTGAGGATCGTGGAACTCTTCACAGAAACACCTCCCACTATAAAAGAAAAATGAAAGGCTTTAAGCCTTTCTCTCGGCCTTCATAAGTTTGCTAACTGCCAGAGACATCCATACGAGGATTACTCCCCAGGCCAAGAGCATGAAAGCCAGAGCGCTTGCCTTCATTTTCACCACCTCAGACCCTTATGATGACCTCGTTCTTCTCTAGCTCCTCGCCGTACTTCTTCTTGATGGCTAGGTATGCCTCAATGGCACCTATGATGAGCACGAGGATTATGATCGCCCTGGACTCAAGGACCATCTTCTTGGCGTACTCAGTTGTCGTGCTTATCAGAGCCTCCTCGCTTACGAGGTACTCCAGGTACTTCTGGCTCATAGTTATGGTGCCGTTGGTGAGGTAATCGGCGGTGTTCTTGCCAAGGAGTATCAGGACATAGATCGGCGCTACGTACTTGATTATCGGCATGATCCACTTTGGAAGCTTGATGTAAGCTCCCTTGTGGAGCTCCTCCCAGAAGTTCTCCGGCTTGAAGAGCCAGACGCCGACTATGATGTCGAAGAGTCCAAGCACGACGAGCAGGTAGCTGCCGACCCACATGTCGAGGTCGGTGAGGAGCAGCAGTGTCTTGTCGAGGGCTATTGGGAGTCCTATGATGAAGTACAGGACAAAGACTATCGCAGAGCCTATCTTTCTGTCGATCTTTAGGTCCTCTTCAAGGAGGGCGGTGAGGTAGTTGTACATTGCTATTGCGGATGTGAAGCCCGCAAACCACAGGAGCAGGAACCACACTGCACCGAAGAACCTTCCGGCAGGCATGTTCATGAAGACGTTTGGCAGGGCCAGGTACGCGAGGCCAACACCTCCTTTGATACCTTCTTCACCGAGGTAGGCAAAGGCTATCGGTATGGCTATTGAACCGCCGAGGATAACCTCCGCGAACTCGTTGAGTGAGACGGTGGCCAGACCGCTGAGGGCGACGTCGTCTTCCGGACCGAGGTAGCTGGCGTAGTTCTGGATGATACCCATACCGAGCGAGAGCGTGAAGAATATCTGTCCTGCTGCCGCGAGTGCAGCCTCCCAGGTCACGTCACTGAACCTCGGCTCCCACAGGTACTCGAATCCCTTGATTGAGCTCCACTCGGGCTTGAGCGGATCTGGTGCACCAAGGGTGAGAGACCTTATGACGAGGAGTATTGCTGCTATGTACAGCAGTGGCATCATTACCTTGACCCATCTCTCGATACCCTTGCTGACACCCTGGGCGACTGCTATTCCGAGGAGGCCCACAGAGATGGCCCAGAACACGAGCACCTGTGGCGTGTCCTTTATGTAGTTGACGAAGAAGTCGTAGGTACTGCTTGCATCCATGTATGAGCCGGCGGCGCTGAAGTATGTGTAGGCCGCAGACCACCCAACGATGTGGAGGTAGTAGCCGTTCAGAAGCGATGTGACTGAGAAGGCCAGCATACCGCCGATCATACCGAAGATGACTGCAGTCTTCGGCTTAACGCTCTCCCTGGCCATCAGGTAGAATGTCGGTCCAAGGGTTCCGTGTCCGTACTTACCGCCGTACCTTCCCTCGACCCACTCAATCCACATCACTGGAATTCCAAGGAGCAACAGCGCGACGAAGTATGGTATCATGAATGCGCCGCCACCGTATTTGGCTGCTTGGTAGGGGAACCTCCAGAAGTTACCAAGACCAATGGCGTTTCCGGCCATCGCTAAAATCAAACCCAATTTGGTTGCCCATTGATCCCTCTGTTCCACAATATTCACCCCCGTCTTTAGATGTTAGAGATTGAAACCCCATGTACTGCAACGGGGCATTATGTATAAGGAACTATCTCCTATAAAAAGCTTTTCCAAAGGTTCTTTCGACATAAGACGATTTACTCAGCTTTTGAGCTTTTATTGGAGCTTTGTCGTTACTTTGCTGGGTACGAGAGGTGAACGTAAGCTGTTCGTTGTCAGAATTACAAGATGTGGCCGATTAAAATGAAAAGGGTTCAAAACCTCTCCCTCGGGAGTTAAAGATTTAAGGCCTCGGGAGTAAGGTCACTGCCCGATGATTGGAACGAGAGTGAGCTGAAGGATGATGACCGACTTCTCGCTGAGGGCATTTACATTTTCCAGTACATTATTACATCTCAATGGGATGCCTGTGGTATTTTGGTGTTTACCTCTCCCCAACTTATTCGGTGTGAATTGTGGTGATCACTGTAAAATCTAGTGACCTTACAGTATTTAAATGTTCATTAATGTATAGAAAATTAAGGATGTACATTGCCTCTTTTTGCTTAAATTTTTTGGAAATCCCTTTTTTCTTTTGGAGATTTGAGAATATAACTTTTTGTTTAAAATTAACCGTTCTCCAGCCTCTTTTATCGAAAGGTTTATATATGCAAAGGTCGTAGCCCATATCGCAAATTACCGAAACTTGAGGTGGTAGAGATGGTCGAGATTGACCCGTTTGAGATGGCCGTTAAGCAGCTCGAGAGGGCTGCCCAGTTCATGGACATAAGTGAAGAGGCTCTTGAATTCCTCAAGAAGCCCATGAGGATTGTTGAGGTCAGCGTCCCGATCGAGATGGACTACGGATCTGTTAAGGTTTTGTCCGGTTTCCGTGGCCAGCACAACTGGGCTCGCGGCCCGAGCTAGGGTGGCAGTCGCTGTCTCCCGGCTGAGACCCTCAGCACCGTTAAGGCCCTCGCCACCTGGATGACCTGGAAGGTTGCGGTTGTTGACCTCCCCTACGGTGGAGGTAAGGGTGGTATCATCGTCGACCCGAAGAAGCTCTCCGACAGGGAGAAGG
>JAGHBN010000087.1 GCA_021160985.1 Thermococcus sp. | reverse complement strand
GATGTACGCTGCGTAGGTGACCAGGAACGGGCTTATCATCTTGGTGGTGCTCCTCACGACGGTGCTCATCTTCACTTCTTCTTCCCCCCGAGGAGCAGGTAGAAGCCTATAACCGCGGTAAAGAGAAGGCTTGCCTCGCCGAGGCTGTCGTAGGCCCTCCAGCCGGCTAAAATAGCCGAAACTAGGTTGGGTACTCCAATCTCGTCCCAGTTGGTGACGTAGTAGGCGTAGCTCCCGCCGTAGGATGGGGAGTAGCTCAGGCCAAGCAGGAACGCCCCAAGGGCCAGGGTCAGGAGCAGAGCTATTACCCTCACCTCGTCACCTCCTCTATCGTGAAGAGAAAGACGCCTATCACTATCGCGCCGACGACTATCGCCGAGAGGGCAACGTCCGGCGCTTTAAGCTCGAACAGGGCCAGGACGAAGAGCAGGCTGAGGAGGGAGTATTTAACGACCGCACTAACCAGGTTCTTCTCTTCAACGACCGCTACGGCCAGCAGTATCATCGCTACGAAGACCACGTCAAGGATTGTCCCAAGCATACATATCCACCACTACTTTCGGCTTCACCCCGTATTTGTAGGCCCCGCGGGCTATCGCGTGGCTCACCATCGGGTTTATCATCGCTATCAGGAAGGCCAGCACCAGAAACTTGGCCCTTACAACCCCCGGGGCGTCCATTATCAGGATCAGGGCGAGGATTATGCTCATCGCCCCACCGGTGTCGCACTTCGTGGCTGCGTGGAGCCTCGTGTAGACGTCCGGGAAGCGGAGAATCCCCAGGGCCCCAAAGAACATGACCGCCTCTCCGAACAGCATAAGAATTACATCAATCATACGAAGCCCTCCTCTCCATGTATTTGGCCAGAATCAGCCCCCCGACGGCGTTTACCATCAGCAGGACTATCGCAAGGTCCACTAGGTAGTACTCGCTTCTGATAACCGAGACCACCGCTATTATGACGACCACCTTCGTGGTTATTGCGTTCAGGGCAACCAGCCTGTCGGGGAGGGTCGGCCCCCTAACCACGCGGTAGGTTATCAGCATCGCCGTGAAGACGAGGAGGTAAAAAGCGCTCACCAGAAGACTTTCTTGAGCCATTCCTCAATGTCCCCCTTTATTTTTTCTCCCGCCTTCTCGCGGTTAAGGGTCTCCAGGTCTATCCAGTGGACGTAGAGGTACGTCTCATCGAGCTTCTTTTTGACGTCCAGCGTGAGGGTGCCCGGAGTAAGGGTTATTGAGTTTGCCAGTATCGTCAAGCCGGTGTCAGAGTGAAGGTCTGTCTTTATTTTGACGATCCCCGGGTTGATGTCCATGAAAATCACGTTCTTCGCCACCTTCAGGTTGCTCTCCAGAAGACGGAAGGCCATTATCACGAGGTACTGCGGGAGGTAGATGAAGGCAAAGTAGAGGAGCTTTTCAATTATGTTGCCGCTCCGCCTTATGTCCTCGGTCAGGAGGTCGCGCATGAACGCCGCTATTATCAGCGTAACAAGGGCACCCAGGGCAAGATTATTTATGATGAAGCTCCCGGAAACGACCACCCAGAACGCCATCAGTACTGCCCACGTAAGGACTAACCGCTCCCAGGAAGGTAGCTTTGAGGCCTCCCACTCCTCCCGGAGAACCCTCTCCCTGAGGGTCCCAAGCCTCTCCTTCAGGTAGAAAGGAACGCGGCTCATGTGGTAATTTAAGGTGCGGAAGGTTATAACGGTTTTGCATTTGTCGACAGAATTTCACAAAAGTGTGAAGTTTCTCCGGGATTTTAAGAGAAACCCGAAACACTATCACGAAACCTCCCAGCCTCAAACCTCCACCGAAACGTTATGGAAAGGTTTAAATCCCCAGAGCCCTACCTGTTTCGGTGATGTTCATGATTGAGGTTGGCGAATACAAGGTCAAAGAGGGGCTTTACTACACGAAGGACCACGAGTGGGCCCAGGTTCTTGATGACGGCACTGTTCTCGTCGGTATAAGTGATTACGCCCAGAAGGAGCTCGGCGACCTTGCCTACGTCGAGCTTCCCGAGGTTGGGAAAGAGGTCAGCAAGGGCGACGTTCTCTGTGAGCTGGAGAGCGTCAAGGCCGTTTCTGAGGTCTACGCCCCGGTCAGCGGCGAGGTCATAGAGGTTAACGAGGCCCTCGAGGACAGCCCCGAGGCCCTTAACGAGGACCCCTACGAGAACTGGATAGCCAAGATCAAGCCGAGCAACCTTGAGGAAGAACTCAAGGAGCTTATGGACGCTGAGGCTTACGCCGAATACCTAAAGAGCCTCTGAACACTCTCATTCCTCATTTTTCTCTTCTCCACTCGGAAGCCTTAAGTATTTTGCAGCCCTACCCTCTCCGGGGATTTTAATGAAGGTTCTGAAGAAATGGGACGTTAAGGTGAAGCTTGTCAGGACAAAACGCGGTGCCCTCCTCCACATGATTGAGCTCGAGCCCGGCCACTTCTACCTCGAACAGAACCCGCTCAAGGACTCAAAGTACGGCGTCGCCTACAGAAAGATAAAGGAGCACTTCCCCGAGTTCTACATGTTCTGGGAGATAAAGAACAACCGCTACACCGGGAAGCTCCTCGCCGGGGCGTTCCTGGAGAAGGCGGAGATAGATGAGTTCATAACACTGGTTGCTCAGACGGACGAGTTCAAGAAATTTGAACACATATTAGAAGAAATCGAAGAAGAGGAGGAAGAAGGGGAAGAAACTATTCCGTAGGGGGCTTTCTCCCCACCACAATCACGTAACCAGTATGTGAGCTTTCAAAAATCTTCATGGATTCCCAAGCGTTCTTCAGGCCTTTTAGCCCTTCTTTTTGAGTATCTTCAAGAATATTTTCAGCCCCCAAAAGGCCAACCTGTTTTCTCATCTCCCATCGGTAACAATAGGACATAAAAGTTTAAACGCTTGGCGGCTCAGGGTTTGACCATCATCACAGTTCAGATACCCTAGAGTTCTTCATCGCCCCTCAAAAATCCCAATGCGAAAGTTAAAAGCCTAGCGGCTCGG
>JAGHBN010000160.1 GCA_021160985.1 Thermococcus sp. | reverse complement strand
TTCTGGAGGACTTCAAGCAGGCCTTGAAGGAGCTGATTCCGAAGGGGAAGGGCTACCTCCACGACAGGATAGACGACAACGCCCACAGCCACCTCCGTGCCACCCTGCTGGGAGCTAGCGAGTGCTTTCCAGTCGTAAACGGCCGGCTCGTTCGCGGGACGTGGCAGCAGATTTTCTTCGTCGAGCTGGACGTCAGGCCTAGGCACAGGAGGGTAGTAGTGCAGGTCATGGGGGAGTGAGAACTTCCGGTTCTCACCTCTTTATAAACTTTGAGAAGTGCGAGTTCTCAGGGTTTATAAGCATCCAATGCGAAGGCGTTAAATAGGTTCGGAACGCAAAGGGAGAACGGTGGGAGAATGGGAAAGAGGGTTGTGGTTGAGCTTCCTGGAATGATCAAGCTCCCGGAAGATGAAGTAGAGGGTAGGGTCAAGGTTGAACTTGCCATAAGGCTCTACGAAAAGGGGATACTGTCCTTTGGGCAGGCGAGAAAGCTTGCGGGGGTTAGCAAGTGGGAGTTCCTTGAGATACTCGCTAAAGAAGGCAAAGGAATTCCATACGATGAGGAAGAGCTTGAAAACGACCTTAAAGTTCTGGAGGAGCTCTCATGAGGGTGATAGTTAATTCCTCCCCCCTAATCTTTCTCGCGAAGAGAAAAGGTTTGATCCATACAGTCAGGCCTTACATAGAAGAGCTCAGGAAGCACGGCTTCAGGATTTCCGGGGATGTTATTGGAAAAATACTGGAAAGCGCAGGGGAGCTTAAATCTTGATCGAGATTTCTGCCTTGTCGCTCTTTTTGAGCTGGATGGCGAAGAGTTCTTTGTCATATTCTTTGTGCTTTACGTATGTGAATATCATGAGCACAAAGAGAACGAAGCCGAGTAATGGACCACCTATAACTGCTAGCTTGGTTATCGTTGAGTCGTAGGGCAGTGCTCCCTCCATGATGGCATACCAGAGGGCGGCGTTTCCAACACCGGCGATTATCCAGCCGATTAAGGAGGCTTTGAAAGCCTCGTAGGCTCTCCCGGAGGCGAGGGAATAGGCCTTTTCAAGCTTCTCTATCTCCGGGAGGTTGGAATATTTCTCCCATTCCCCTTCTCCCTTATTGATGCAGTTCAATATGTCACGGGGGTTCATAGCTGAGAGTTCTTCTAGATATGTCTCGAGTAGTATGAACAAGGAGCCAATGAGTAACATAAATGCAAAAAATTCTGTAAGTGAGGGATCAGCAATTCCAAGGCCCTTCATAATAGCTCCGATGATAGCAGCGCCGATAAAGCCTCCAAACAAGTCGTCTCCAATCTTAACCTTCCAGACATAATCCCTAAAACACGGCCCGGCCATTTCCCTCCTCCCGGAGGGTATAATACTGGAAGGGGGGCGTAACTTGTTGGTGATCAGAAGAGGAGGTAAGGGGTTGAAAAATCACTCCCCAGCCGAGAGCTCAAGCAGGAAGAAGGGCACATCTTCCTTTTCGAGCACGATGACGCTCTTTGGGTATTTCCTATGGGCTTTCCCTGCCTTTACCTCGACCTTCAAGTCACCCGCTATCGCATCAACCTCGTAGGAATTTCTGTAATAGTAAACTTCCCCGAACCTCCGGTACAGGTGCTCCTGAACGAGCCACTCGTAGAGCGCTTCCTCTCTAAGCTCTGCCCCGCTCCACGCTGAGAAGAGCCTCGCCAAAAGCGGGTCGCGGAAGAAGAACTTCTTCTCCCTCTTGTAACGAACCCTGTTTCCCTCCCTCAAGTACGCAATTCCGATGATGTAGAGCTCTCTAAAGAACTCAATGTAATCTTGAACCACCTTGTAGGAGTAGCCGGAGGTCATGCTGGCCAGTGTCCTGAAGCTCGTTGCAGAGGGGGCGCTTCGGATTACTGCCGCCATGGTTTCTCTGGCTATCTCAAGGCTCTTTCCGAAGCGGACGAGTTCCCCTATGTAAGCCCCAAGAAGATCGTCCATGGGGAGGCCGTTGATTGATCCCGGGAAGCCACCGGTTTTCAGGTACTCTCCAAAGAGTTTCAGCGTCTTTTCCCTGTGAAGTTCCGGCCTTTTCAGGCCCATAACCTCAACGTATTCCCTGAAAGAGAGCGGCATGACTTCGAGGGTTATTCCTTTTCCCCTCCTGCCCGGAAACAGTTCGATATCCCGCTTCACCCTCAGAGAACTTGACCCCGTAACCGTGACAACGTCGTTCTCCAAGAGGCCAGCATCAATGAGCGGTTTAACTCCCCGCCACCACCCTTCGAGTGACGAGGCTTCATCCAGGAAGATGTATCCCCTTTTGAGCCCCTCGTCCTCCCTTAGTTCCTGAAACTCCCTTATTAGGGCTGAGAGCTCTCTATAATCTGGAAGAACCTCAACGTTGATGTAGAGGACTGATTCAGGAGGATTTTCTTTCAGGAGTTCCTGGATGAGAAGTTTTATCCCCGTTGTCTTTCCCACCTGCCTGGGGCCGAGGACGAAGTTGAGCGAGAACGGTTCGAGTGAGAGCTCATAAGTCCATTTGGGCCACCAGTGGATTTTCTGCTCTCTCCAGCGCCTTACATGGTAGTCTTCCTTTCCTTCCCACCATGGGTTCATGTATGCCAAATCACCCAGCCTCATACCAACACCTGAGAACTATTAGTTCTCAAGAATTTATAAAGGTTGAGAAGTGTGAGTTCTCAGAATTTGCCGCGTACAATCTACAACCACAATTTAGAAAACGGCATGAAAAGGGGGTAATAACCCGCCCAAGTTCATGGACTCCGCCTTCGGCGGTACTCCCCGGGCAGGGGTAGTAGGTTCTCATGCCTAAAAGGCTTCCGGTCAGTAAACTTGGGGAGTGTCTTTTGGGTTCTCCTCTTCTCCCGGCTTTTCCTCGTATTTGCCGCTCCTCTTGACGACGATGTAGTACACCAGCGCTCCGAGGATTGTGAAGAGAAACGCCACGACGACCCATAGAATCTTTTCGACGTCAGGCATTCTCTTCTGCTTCGTGAAGACATCGTAGATGACCCACACAAGGGCCCCGAGCTGGAGCATCATCAAGAGGATACTGAACAGGTACACTGTGCCGAAAAATGCCGTCTCGTTCATAGTATCACCGTCACAAGAACGAGGAGAAGAAATAAAAAGGTTTCCCGTTCCGGGAATCACTTCTTGAGCTTCTCGCACTTCTCGACGAATTCCTTGAGGATGTCCTTGAGCTTCGGCTCGCCGATCTCCTCGAGCTCGTAGCGGACGCGAACGGCCGGCTTGTTGAGTTTCATGACGCGGCGGAGGTCAATCGGGGTACCCATGATGACGACGTCGGCCTCAGCGCGGTTGATGGTCTCCTCGAGCTCCCTGATCTGCTTCTCGCCGTAGCCCATGGCCGGCAGGATGACGTCGAGGTGGCTGTACTTCTTGTAGGTGTCAACTATAGAGCCAACGGCGTAGGGCCTCGGGTCGATTATCTCCTTGGCTCCGTACTTCTTGGCGGCTATGTAACCGGCACCGTACTTCATGCCGCCGTGGGTGAGGGTCGGGCCGTCCTCGACGACGAGAACGCGCTTGCCCTTGATGAGCTCCGGCTTGTCCACGTAGAGCGGTGAGGCGCCGTCAATGACGATGGCGTTCGGGTTGACCTTCTCGATGCTCTCCCTGACCTTCTGGATGTCATCGCGGTTGGCGGTGTCGATCTTGTTTATGATGATGACGTCAGCCGCGCGGAAGTTGGTCTCACCGGGGTGGTACTTGAGCTCGTGGCCGGGCCTGTGCGGGTCGGTGACGACTATCCAGAGGTCGGGCTCGTAGAACGGGAAGTCGTTGTTTCCACCGTCCCAGAGGATTATGTCTGCTTCCTTCTCGGCCTCGCGGAGGATCTTCTCGTAGTCAACGCCGGCATAGACCACCATGCCCCTGTCGATGTAGGGCTCGTATTCCTCGCGCTCCTCGATGGTGCACTCGTGCTTGTCGAGGTCCTCGTAGGTGGCGAAGCGCTGGACGACCTGCTTCCTGAGGTCGCCGTAGGGCATCGGGTGCCTTATCGCGACGACCCTATAACC
>JAGHBN010000077.1 GCA_021160985.1 Thermococcus sp. | reverse complement strand
GGGGAGAGTCCAGAAGCTTCAGCGCCCTGACGGCAAGGAGGTTGTCGTTGGCTATCCAGATCGTCTCGTTGTCCGGATAAGAGCTCAGGGAGGCGCGCAGAAGGCCGGCTTCGGGAACGTACTGAGATTCAAGGAAAGCCCTCATGGCTGTGGCGTTGGGAGCTGGGGGACGGATAATGGGCTCGGTTGTTGATTGGTGGACAACGAAGACAGCGCTGGCAATGAGAAGCGCGAGGGCAACGATGAGGAGCTTTGGCCTGTACATCACGGAAAGTTTGAGGATGTGGATAAAGGGTTTGCGCTTTTGGAGCTGCACCCAAAATCCCTAAAACACATGTCTGCGTATCTAATACGGTGGTCTCATGCGTGTCCTTGAGCTAGCAAAGCGGAGGAAGACCGTGAGGAAGTTCCTTCCTGATAAACCTCCAAAGGATGAGATAATGAAAGCGCTCAAGGCGGCAAAGGAAGCGCCGAGCGGGGCCAACATGCAGCCCTGGAAGTTCGTTGTCATCGACGACGACTGGCTGAAGGGCCGGATAAGGGAGCTCTGCGAGAGCGAAGAGGAGAAGTTCTACTCAAGGACGAAGGGTGACCTGATGGCCTGGCTGAACGCCAAGGGCTTTAAACCTGAGAAGCCCTTCCTCAGCGAGGCACCATACCTGATACTCGTCTTCGGACACACGAAGGCACCCTACTGGCTTCAGTCGACCTGGATAGCGGTGGGCTATCTTCTCCTTGCCCTTGAGGAACTCGGCCTCGGGACGGTGACCTACACCCCTCCCAACCCGAAACCGGTCGAGGAGTTGCTGAACGTGCCGAAAGACTACAAGCTCCAGACGATTCTGCCCGTCGGCTATTCTGCGGATCCGAAGCCAAAGTACGAGCGCAAAAAACTGGAGGAGGTAGTCAGCTTCAACGGATTTGCTGGAGGGGGGTCGTGAGGCTCTTGGTCGCTTTTTGTTATTTTTCGACAAAAGGCCAGAATGACGTTTACTCCTAAGTTTTTGGCAGATTGACAGGGGTGCTGAGGAGAAGTCCCACCGCGTTGGCTTTTTCCCAGAACTTTCTGTTTAGAAAGGTTGTTCTTTGCACATACCCCACTTTTTCGACATGGTCCAAAAATTATTCTAGAGATTCAAGATATCTTGAAAAAATATTTTAGAAATTCTAAAATTTTGGAGGTTTGTTCGATAGACAAAGCAAATTAGCGAAAAATTTATATAGTGCTCCCGGGCAGGGACGAAGGGTGATGCATATTAAGCGTGGAAATAATGGTGCTGGACTCAACGCTGAGGGAAGGAGAACAGACGCCAGGAGTGAATTTTTCGCCTGAAGACAGGCTGAGGATAGGGATTGCCCTGGATGAGGTCGGCGTTGATTTTATAGAGGCCGGCCACCCCGCCGTCAGCCCCGAAATCCTTGAGGGGGTCCGTCTTCTTGTGGACCAGGGACTGAACGCAGACATCCTGTGCCATTCAAGGGCCCTCAGGAGTGACATTGACCTTGTGCTCAAGACGGAAGCCCCGTGGGTGGGGATTTTCCTCTGCGTGTCCAGAAACTGCCTCTCCAGGCGTTTTGGGATAACCCTGGAGGACGCGCTGAGGAAAATCGAAGATGCTGTTCTCTACGCGAAGGGCCATGGGCTAAAAGTGCGCTTTACTCCGGAGGACACCACGAGAACCGAGTGGGAGCATCTGGAAGCCGTCCTAAGGCTGGTAAAGGAGTTAGGGGTGGACAGGGTAAGCATGGCAGACACAACGGGCTCAGCACACCCCCTGGAGTTCTTTAACCTAGTCAGGCGCGTTGTGAAGTTCGGAATTCCTGTGAACGTTCACTGCCACAACGACCTGGGGCTGGCGCTGGCAAACGCCATAATGGCTATAGAGGCCGGTGCAACCCTCGTTGACGCAACTGTGAACGGCATTGGGGAGAGGGCTGGGATAGTGGATCTGACCCAGCTTCTTGGGGCTCTCTACTACCACTACGGAATCGGCAAGTACCGGCTTGAGAAGCTCTACGCCCTGAGCAGGCTTGTTGAGCAGGTGACGGGACTGGAAACTCCTCCCAACTGGCCGATAGTCGGCGAAAACGCCTTTACACATAAGGCAGGCCTGCACGTTTCGGCGGTGGTCAGGGATCCGAGCTTTTACGAGTTCCTGCCGGCGGAGACATTCGGACGGGAGAGGAGGATATACGTTGACCGCTTCGCGGGCAGGGAAACCATACGGTTCCACCTCAGGCGCTTTGGGATAGAGGATGATGGGGTCGTTGAAGCCCTTCTGAGGAAGGTGAAGAGCTCGAGAAGACCATTCACGCCTGAGGCACTCGCAGAGGAGGCAAGGAGGATGATGACATGACTCTGGTGGAAGAGATACTCGGTGCTAGAACCGGTGAAACCATTGTCCGGGAGGTTGACCTCGTCTACGCACACGACGGGACAATGCCTCTCATAATCGAGGCATTCAGGAAGGCCTTCACGCGCGTTAGGGCGAGGGCGTACGTTTTCTTCGACCACGTCTTTCCGGCCCCGACGGTGAAAGTGGCGAACCTCCAGAGGGAAATCAGGGAGTTTGCTGAGGAACAGGGAATCCCGGTGATCCAGGGGCAGGGAATATGCCACCAGCTTGCCGTGGAGATGGGGCTTGCGGAGAACGCCAGAATAGTCGTCGGCGCGGACAGCCACACCCCCACCCTCGGTGCCCTCGGGGTCTTCGCGGTCGGCATGGGCGCTACGGACACTGCCGTGGCCCTCGGACTTGGAAAAACGTGGCTCCGCGTCCCGGAGAGCGTGGCGGTTACATTCGAGGATGAGCCCTCGAGGGATGTGATGGCGGCCGATGCGATGATACACGTCATAACGGCCCTCAGGGACTACGAGATGAACTACAAGGCAATGGAGTTCTTCAACGTCCCCTTCAGCTTCGACGAGAGGCTCACGCTCACAAACTTCAGCGTCGAGGCCAACGCCAAGACGGGCCTGATCGGTGAGTACTCTGAGGGACACGTCAGGGAGCTCGAAGTCGACCTGTCTTCCCTTCCTCCAATGGTGGCCAGGCCGCATCATCCCTCCAACGGTGTCCCCGTCGATGAGGTGGAGGGGACTGAAATAGACCAGGTTTTCATAGGCTCCTGCACCAACGGACGCTTCGAACAGATTGCGAGGGCCGCCGAAGTCCTCGCCGGTGAAGAGGTGGTGGTCAGAACGGTAATCGGGCCCGCCTCGGTCAACGTATACCGCAGAATGATCGAGACGGGGGTTGCCAGGGCCCTCATAGATGCTGGGGCGGTAATACTTCCGCCGGGATGTGGGCCGTGCCTCGGGAGGCACATGGGCGTCGCAGGGAGTGGTGAGAGGATTCTCAGCACGACCAACAGAAACTTCAG
>JAGHBN010000166.1 GCA_021160985.1 Thermococcus sp. | reverse complement strand
GGGCGATGGAAGTGTTCGACTTCACCGTTGATAGGCTTGGTGTGGCAATAGACATTGATGAGGACAGGGAAGCAGCCCTAGCGTCCATAGCTGGAAAGCTCTCCGGATTTAAACACAGTAAAACCCCCCTCGGCTATCTCGTCGGAAAAACTGAAGTAGTTCCCCTGATAATCGGCCTGCCCTTTGAGGACGAGCTGATAGCGTGGAAAAAGCCCACAGTGGAGGATTTGATGCTCCACCTCATAGCGAGGGAGGGGCTCCTCGAGAGGATAAAACCCGGACTCAGGACCCTGAACGAAGGCCTTGGCAGAAAGCTCAAGCCCAAAGAAGTGATGTACCTGGCACTGTCGGCCTACGGCCACTGGGGCAACCTTGAGGGCTTCTACGAGCTGTTCGTCATGCGCTCCCGCTTCAGGAACCTCAAGGCGGTTCTGAGAGAAGCCGGGCTCATTGAGGGCCTCACCTACCTTGCGTGGAGAGAGGGGCGTTGAGTTTTTAATTCACGGCGAAGAATCCAGACCGGTGGTGGAGATGAAGCTCGTTTCATTCGACGTCTGGAACACCCTCCTGGACATCAACATCATGCTCGATGCAATGGCCGCCGAGCTGTCCAAGCTGATGGGAACGTGCATCGTCGACGTCGTCGAGGGAATGATGCTCTCCCGCGAGAGGATAAAGCGCATGAGGGCGGAGACCGCAGGAGACCCTGCGAGGGCCCTTGAGGAGAGCCAGGAGATGTTAGCTGAGCTTCTGGGGACTGACATCGAGATTGTGAGAAGGGCTGCTGCGAGGGCTACCCTCAACGTCGGCGATGAGATAGTCCTTCCGGGGGCGAAGAAGGCCCTTGAGGGTGTCAAGAAGAAGGGCCTGAAGGTCACTGTCACTGGAAACGTTATGTTCTGGCCCGGCTCTTACACCCGCCTCCTGCTGGAGCGCTTCGGGCTGATGGACTTCATAGACAGGACTTTCTTCGCCGACGAGGTTTTCGCTTACAAACCGATGCCGGAGATGTTCAGAAGGCCGCTGGAGACCTTCGGCGTAAAGCCTGAGGAAGCGATTCACATCGGGGACACCTACGCCGAGGACTTCGAGGGCGCGCTGAGGGCAGGTATGTGGGCGGTCTGGATAAACCCCGAGGCAGAAGGGGTCAGGAAAATCCACGAGAGGGGCTTTGAGGTGCCTGCTGTAGAGGGGATTCTGGAAGTGTTGGAGATGCTCGAATCGGGAAGTATTTAAAGAGGACTGCAGAAATTATGGTTGGTGGGAGCATGAGCGAAGTTGTCGAAAGACTGGAAAGAATAGAGAAACTGCTTATAACCCTCAACGCCAAGATAGACAACTTTCTTGGGTATGAAGAGCCCTCTGAGGAAGAGAGAAAGGAACTCCAGAACATGCGCGAGGAGATTAAGAGGGGAGAGTTCGTTAAGTTCGAGGAGCTTTTTGAGGAGTGACCGATGTACGAGGTTATCTTCACGAGGAGGGCCGCCAAGCAGGTGAAAGCATTACCGCCTGCGCATAGGAGAAAGCTAAAAGAGATAATCCTTCGCCTCTCCGAAAACCCGTTTTCTTATCCCTACAAGAAGATTCGCGGCGAGGAGCACACGTACAGGATAAGGGTCGGCCAGTTCAGAATCCTTTATGAGGTAGATGATAGAGAGCTCAAAGTGATAATCTTCAAAATTGAGCGGAGAGAGCGGGCCTATAAATAGTCCTTAGGACTTGTCCTACCGAATTCCCCATCCTAGCTAACGCCTTTTCAACAAGCTGCGAACCTTTTCCACCGCATCTTTTGACTCCTTTAACCAGGGGAAGAGCATCCAGTCATGGAGGAGGCCGGGGTACTCGAAGTAGGCAAAGCTAACGCCCTGCCGTTCCATAAGCACCCTGCACTTCCGCGCGTCGGGGTTGAGGATGTCGTGGGTTCCCGTGAAGATGGAAATCAGCCCCAGGCCCCGAAAGTCCCCGTAGAGCGGGCTCACGCGGTAGTCTCTGGGGTCAAGCTCCCCTGCGTAGAGCATGCCCGCGTACCTGAGGGCCTCAACGCTCAAAATTTTGTCCTTCTTTTCCACGGCTCTTATCGCAGGGTTGCTCATCGTCACGTCCAGCCAGGGGGAGAAAAGGACGACCTGCTCCGGCCCCTCCTCGCCCTTGTCCCGCAGGTACTGCGTGAACCCGAGGGCGAGGCCCCCGCCGGCAGAGTCGCCCATGAAGACCATCCGCGAAGGAGAATAGCCGAGGATTCTCGAGTACAACGCCTCCATAAACTTGTAGGTGTCTTTGTAGTGGTGCTCCGGGGCGAGGGGGTAGTCGGGGACGACCACCGTCCAGCCCGTCGCATCAAGGAGCTTCTCAATCAGGTTCCAGTGCTCCCGACTTATGTTGGCGACGTACGCTCCTCCGTGAAGGTAGAGCACGACCTTTTCGAACTCTTTGCCTTTCTTTGAAAGCGTCCACACCTTCCGCCCGAGGGTTTCGGCAATCTCAACGCGGTACTTTTTGAAGAGGGCCTTCGGGGGCTCCGCCGGCTCCCTGCGAAAGCTGCTCGTGAGGATTTTCTTCTCCACCCTCTTTTTCATCCCAACAATGCCCAGAACCAGCCCGGTGAGCCTTGCGGCCGGGCTTGGACACCAGTCGCAGACGTATTCCACGCTTTCACCCCGAAAGATGGCAGTAAAAGGCAAAGTGAACTCCTCACTTCCCTCCCTTCGGCTTCAGCCACGCGCCCAGGCCCACCTGCCTCGTCTTCTGGTAGCGTAGGTCTTCTTTCTTGTAGCCGAAGGCCCTGAGGATTCTTTCGACCGCCGGAAGAACCTGGTTCTCAATGTAGTACTCCGCGTCGTACTTGTGCTTCGTCGGGTCGAACTCGTCGAAGGGAATCGCCCTGTCGCCTATCCTTCCGCTTCCCCTGAGGACGATGTAGCTTATCACAGTTCCCGGGCGGATTTTTATTCCCCTGGCCGCGAGACGCTTCGCCACAGCCACGTGCGGGCCCGTTGCCTTGTAGTCCTTCAGCTCCCTGGTAATCTGCTCGTGGATGACCAGCTTCTCGGGCGGAACCTCGTAGT